>JBFIJP010000138.1:0-10134 GCA_041600695.1 Thermoplasmatota archaeon
CCCCCGAACAGTTTCACCAGTTCGGCGCGGCGCTTGGGTCCAATGCCCTTGACGCGCTCCAAGGGCCCGGCGGCGGCGCCTGCGGTAGCCTTGCGGCGGACCTGGGTGATGCCAAACCGGTGGGCCTCGTCACGCACGCGCTGAACCAGTTGCAGGCCGGCGTCGCCGCGGGGGAGCTTGAGGGGCAGGAGTCGGGCTGGGAGGTACAGTTCCTCTTCGCGCTTGGCGATGGAGACAACGGGAAGATCGGGCACGCCTGCAGCGGCCAGGGCCTTGCGTGCGGCATCCAGTTGACCCTTGCCGCCGTCGATGACCACGAGGTCCGGCAGCGGCTCGTCGCGCTCCAGGACGCCCCGGTAGCGGCGTCCTACGGCTTCCTCCATGGATCTGAAATCATCCACTTCGCGACCGGCGCCGCGGCGCACCTCGGCCGTCCCTGCAGCCACGGCGGCCTCTCCGACCGTTTTCATGGCGAAGATACGGTAGCCCGCCTTTTCCGGCTCGCCGTCGACGAAGCGGACCATGGCGGCGCGGGTGTGGCCACCGGCGTGGTGGCTGATGTCGAAGCCCTCGATGACGCGCGGGGAATCGGACAGGCCGAGGACGTTCTGGAGGGCCTCGACGGCGCCCATGCCGCGGCGGCTCTGCTTGAGGATGTCCTCCTCCAGGCGCAGTTCCGCATTGGTGCGCGCCACTTCGATCCAGCGCAACTTGTCCCCGCGCTGGGGCGCCTCGACGGTAATGGCGTGGTCGGCGAGCAGCCGCAGGTCGGCTTCAAGGCCGGGCGCCGCCTCCGGGTGGGGGATGGCGACATGCCGCGGGATCGACGGCTGGTTGGCGTAGTGGCCGCGCAGGAAATCGGCGAGCGCCTCGGCGTCCGTCTCCCCCGCCGCGCCGGACAGGCTGAACGGGCTCTGGCCGACGATGCGGCCGTCGCGCTGGTGCAGAATGGATACCACGGCGTGGTCGCCCCGGCAGGCAATCGCCGCGATGTCCCGGTCCTCGATGGTGTCGGAGAACACGTGCTGTCGCTCTAGGACCCCCCGCAGGCCCTGCAACTGGTCCCGGATTCGGCCGGCCTCCTCAAACCGGTGGTCCTCGGCAGCCTGTTCCATGTCCGATCGCAGGCGGCGCAGCACGTGCTCGGCGCGCCCACTGAGCAGCGCCTTCACCTCCTCCACGAGTTCGCCATACTCCTCCTCGGTGCAGGCGGCGATGCATGGAGCCACGCACTTGCCCAGATCGTAGTACAGGCACTTCTGGTTGGGCAGCGTTCGGCAGCGGCGCAGGGGCACCAGGTCGTTCAGGACGGTGCGAATATGGAAGGCGCCGTACCCGTCCGGAAAGGGGCCGAAGTAGGTGCCCCCGTCGTCCACGAAGCGGTGGGTCTTGACCAGCCGCGGCCAGGCGCCAGCGGTGAGCTTGAGGTACGGGTACTGTTTGCCATCCGTCAGGCGGACGTTGTAGCGGGGCTTGTGACGCTTGATGAGCGTCTGCTCCAGCATCAGCGCCTCCTTCTGGTTGCGCACGGCGATGTAGTCCACATCCACCGCGTGTTCCACCATGGCGACGTTCTTGACGCCGGCGTCGAAGCCTAGGTAGTTGCGCACCCGGGCCCTCAGGTCGTTGGCCTTGCCCACGTACAGCACATGGCCCTCGGAGTCCTTCCACAGATACACGCCAGGCGTGCGGGGGAGCCGGGCCACGCGCCGTGCAAGCGCCTCGCGGTCGCCGGGATCGGCCCCAGAAACGGGGACGCCGTCGGCTTCTTGGGTGCCCCCAGCCACGTCCGCCGCCACCACTTCCAATCGAAAACCGTTATGCCTGGGGCATCGGCTGTCCGGTCGTGTCCGAACACGTCCTACAGTCCGAGTTCCTGCGCCTGATCGTCGGCCTGCTCATCTTTGCCTTGTGTGTCCACTGGGTAGCCGGCATCGTGCTGGGCTCCTCCCGCTTCAGCCAGGCGCTGATCGTTTCCATCGTCGGTGGCCTGCTTGCGCTCGTTGCTGCCATCGGCGCGGCCGAACTGGGCTGGCCCGGAGCCGTCGGAATCGTCCTGGCGCTGGTCGCCTGGGCGCTGGTGGCCGCCGCATTCTACCGCACCCAGTGGGCCAAGGGCGCGATCGTGGGCGTCGCGGCGTGGGTCGCGTGGGCGTTCGTGGGCCTGCTCGTGGACCTGCTGCTGCGCTAGACGGATGGCCGAGGTGTTGGCCGTCTACGGCTGGAGCAGTTCGTCGACCTGAACCTGGGCTTCGCGAGCACTGGCTAGGTCGAACTGGAACTCCATGCACAGGTGGTCGATGCCGAAGTTCAACTCGACGTAGTGCAGCATGGAGCGCAGCGCTTCGAGGTCGTACTCGGCGTCCTCTCCCTGGGTGGGGATATGGTCGTGGAAATCGAAACCCAGGATCATGTCACCCTCAAGGCTGACTTGTCCACGGGGGCTGAAATCGCGCCTCATGCGTTCGTTGAGGCGCTTGAGGCCCGTAGCATCGACAGGCCGCATCGTCGTCACCTCGATGAAGTACCCGACACCGTCGATGTACGGGTTGAGGCGCACGACCTGCATCAGTTCGTCGACCGTCGCGACCATCTAGGAACCACGAGCCTCGGCGGAGGTAAAAGGCTTCAGGACGGCGCCTTCCGTGAATGGCCGCGACGACATCGGCACCGGGCTCCATCGGCAGCGCCAGGGTCGTCCACAAAGGAATTAAGCAAGGGCCCTGAGTGGAAGTACTATGCTCCATTCCCGCCTGCGCGCGCTCCTGTTGGCGCTCCTGTTGGCCGCGGTAGCCCTCTCCGGTTGCTTGTCGGACGACGCCCCTGCCGATCAAACCGCTACCACAGATACACCCCCAGCCGGCGACGGTTCGGCAGGCGGCTCTGCCACGGCGGCCGATGGGGCAAACCCCGGCAACGACACAGGCGAGCCAGTCCTGCGAACGGTCGGCCTGAGCGCCAACCAGACGAGCGGCCTCGGGCCCCTGAATGTGGCCTTCAGCCTGACCGCCGAGGGTTTGGACGACGGCGCCTCGTGGGTGCTGGCTTTGGGCGACGGCGGTAACACCACAGGCTCGGCAGCCGATTTGCCCGCCACCGTCAACCACACCTATCATGTGGACGGCAACATCACGGCCAACTTCACCGTCACCTACGGCGACGGCGAGCAGCTCACACAGTTGCTCAATCTCACCATCAGCGCCCCCCTGGACACCCGCCCGCCGCCGGAGGTGCACTTCGAACTGGGCCAGGCCGCCGGATGTGCAGGCGACGTCATTGGCATCGTTGAGGGAGAGGCACACCTAGGCCTCAATTGCTACAGCTTCAGGGAAGGCCCCGAAGTTGACCCGGTGGACGGCTTCTGGATCCCCCTGGACGACCGCCACTGGGGCATGGCGCTGGCGAGCACGACCGACCAAGGCGCGGGCGCGGGGGGCGCGGGCGGATTCCTCGGCGACTCCGACTGCGTGTTCACCGACGCTGACTTCGCCGTCATCGGGGAGGCCCACGGAAGCAGTGGGTCGTGCGCTGGCACCGTTCCGGAAGGCACGGCCTGGTTGTTTGCGTACTACTACGCGGCCCCCGGCGTATCCCTCATCATCGACTTCGCCAACAATTGACCTCCCGGCCAAGGATCACGGCGGGGGACAACCCGCACAATGGACCATGCCCTGCGGGGCCCGGACGGCGCGCCCTCCGATGCGGTCTGCCCCCGTCTTGAAGCCATGCCGGCGGGACAGGCGTCCAAAGGCGCAGAGCCTAGCGCAGAGCATGCCATGGCTGTGCGAGATCCTTGCCAGCCCCCCGCGGCGCTTCAAGCTCCATCCCCGAAGCATCGGTCATTTTTGCCACTTCCATCTAATTGGGTAAGCCCCTCTGCAACATCCTGTAATGCAAGATTGCCATGCACGGTTCTGGCCGATCACGGCCTGTGATCAACCATGAATCGACACAACCTGATGGCAGCATCTGCCGTGGCTACGATGATCTGTCTCGCGCTTGCCCCCCTCGTAGCCGGCGGGGCCTCCGACCCCGTTGCAAGCGGCTCGTATACCACGATCCGCTGGGCCAGCTACCATGACGATGAAAATGTCAAAATGATGGCTCACGTCACCAAACTGACCAGCGAAAACGACAATACATACGACTACTACAACATCGCCAACTACCTCAAGCAGAAGAAATCGTCCGCCCGATACGACCAGGCACACCTAGCCACCTACATGGGGCAATCACACAGCACCGAACCGGACGAGCTCGATTGGGCTCCCGGATTCGCCTCGGTAGGCGGCAACGACGTCACCTACAGCGTCCAAGCGGGCACAGGCGGAGTCAACGTCGGCATGTCCTGGACGCAGAATTGGAAGGGCTCGTGGACCATTGAACAGCAGAGCGACGCCGACAGCGTCGACGGCAGCATCCAGTACGAGGTGCACCAGGATTTCTTCAATGCACCCCATTCGGAGACGGGTCACGACTGGAACACTCTTGCCCAAGGGAATGCATGGCAGGTTCGACAGGGCGCACCCGTGCATGTGTTCGTCCATTCGTTCATCAAGTCATGCGACGGCCTGGAGTGCAGCTCGCTCTGGCCGTGGCACAACAGCGAACTCCAGCATTTCCACAGTTGGGATGCCGACTGCGAGGGCGTGACTCAAGCCGACGCTTCCGCCGACGACCAGACTTGCATCGACACCATTGCAATCAACATGCCGCCGACGCTGAAGACCACGCCGCCCGTGGACGCAACAGTGTTCGACACGGATTGAACAGGAATCTGCTTTTTTCCCGCTTTTCCGCATACGCAGGTGTCCCATATGCAACCGATTCTGCTCTTCATCATGATCGGCGTCGCGCTTCCGGCCGTAGCGTCCGCGTCGTCGGCGCAAGCCCCGCTGATGCTATCCTCCGGGGTTGCCGCACCTTATACGATCATTGACTTCAATTTCAGCGAGCACGCCGTGAGCCTCGCCGAGGGGTCGTATTTCTTCGTCTACCGAAACGACGGAGATTTGCCGGCCGAGTACTGGATCCGCAATGCTTCCGGCGAAACGGTCGATCATGCGACGTTTTGCTGCGATGGCGGGACGGCTTTTCACGCGAAGGACTCGGGCCGGTACCTGTTCCAGATCCATGGCGAAGGACAATTTGCCCTGACGCGGCATGAACCGTTGGACAACCTCCACATCCCGGCCGAGACCTATCACTTCAGCGCCGTTGACACGCGCATGGCCGTGAGCATCAGCAAGGACGCACCAGGGGCCCACGTGTGTGTCACCGCCCGTGCCCCCTATTCATGGGAAGCCACGGCGGCGGGGCTGGAACCGCTGGCAAGCGGTGAGGCACCCAACGGCTCGCTCCACTACTCCTTCGAACCCGACGGCTACTTCCAGAACCTGTTCCTGGAGGGCGGTACGGAATACACCGTGGTGATCAGCGTTGCCGACTGCTCAATGGCCGCTATCCACGCCCCGCCCGTCGTGGCGACGCCTGGCCTGGTCCCCGCAGTCGTCCTGGCGACACTGGGCCTGCTGGCGGCTCGCCGCCGTTAGCGGCAGGGGGTTGCCCCTAACTGGGCCAAGCAATCCCATGCCCTTCTTGACGGGCCAGCATCGCCGGTGGGCAAACCACCCACGGCGGCTTGGCCAAGGCCAATCCAGAAGATGGGGAGAAGAGAGCCGCTGGCGTGAATCGAACACGCGACCTGCTCCTTACCAAGGAGCCGCTATACCTCTAAGCCACAGCGGCGGCGGGACAAGCAGGGCGAGGTGCCCTGCGCAGTCCGGCGACCCTGGTCACCTATAAGAGTTCTACGAACGGGCAGCAGGGCGGCGGGCCAGGAAGCCGTCCCATCCGGGCTGGAAGCCAAAGTCGTCGTAGCCACCCAGGTGCTCGGCATCGAAGCCCGCGGCACGCAGGGCGCCCATGATCCAGCCGGCCTCCAGGAGGCGCAGGCGGTGGACCTCCCGGCTGTGCCGCGTCTGGCCCGCCACCGTGCGCCAGGTGTCAATGGTGCGCGTCAGCCACGCCCCCTGCTCCTGAGCGGTCGCCTCGACCCTCCATCCGCGACCCGCGCGCTGGGCGCTTGTCGGCCCATCGGCGGCGCGGCCGGGGGTCGCCACATCGAACAGGAGGATGCCCCCCGGTTCCAGGGCGTCGTGGATGCGGGCGAAGGCAGCCTCGATGGCTGCCTGATCGTGCTCCACGAAGGCGTAGTTGAACACCTCGCCTATGGCCGTCACGACCTGGCACGGCGGGAGGTCGACGGCGAGCGCGTCACCGACGGCCAGCGTGGCCTCGGGGACCCGTTTGCGCGCAAGAGCCACCATCTCTGGCGACAGGTCGACGCCCCAGCCCTCGAACCCAGCATCCACCAGTTCGCGCAGCAGCGTGCCGCCGCCGCAGCCAAGGTCGACGGCGAGGCCGCGCCTTTCGGCGGCGGCGGGCGGGCCGATCTCGTCCAGCACCATGCGGGCCGCCGCCTCGGCGAGTTGCGTGAACCCTGACTCGTGGACAAAGGCGAGATCCTCGCCGTATCCTGACACAAGCCGACGGAGGGATTTGAACCCTCGACCTGCGGTTTACAAGACCGCTGCACTACCGCTATGCTACGTCGGCGCGGGGGGCGGGTGTTGGAATGAGGGGCGCGACGCGTCGGCGGGCGCAGCCCGCCTCGGGGGTGGAGGGGGCGGAGCCCCTCCGTTGGCAGGAGCCTGCACGACCGCTATGCTACGTCGGCGCGGGGCGGGCGACAGGGCCTGACTTTCTGAACCTGCCGACCGGTCGCCCCGGGGTGCCGGGGTGCTGGCGGGGTCAGCCGAGAGCCACGGAGGCGGCGCCGACCGGACCCGGAGACGTGCCGCGCCGCGCCGCGTACTCAACCTGGCGACTGCCTACTCGCCCAGTTCCTGACTGCGCTTGGTGGCCGCCGCCACGGCGTCCATGACGATGGCATGGAACGCGTTGCGTTGCAGGACATGCAGGGCCGCGATGGCGGTTCCTCCGGGGCTGGTGACCATGTCCTTGAGGGCGGCGGGGTGCTGGCCGCTGATCTGGGCCAGGCGGGCGCTGCCCCGGACCGTTTGCATGGCCAGTCGGGTGGCTACATCGCGGCTGAGTCCAACCTGCACGCCGGCGTCGGCCATGGCTTCCAAGAGCTGGAAGACGTACATGGGCCCGGTTCCAGAGAGTCCCGTGACGGCGTCCATAAGGTACTCGGGGACCACCTCGACGGTGCCGACCGATTCGAAGACCTGGCGGGCGATGTCCAGGTGTTCCTGGTTGGCGTGGCTGCCGGCCGAGATGGCGGTGGCGCCCATGCCGACGGTGACGGACAGGTTGGGCATCGAGCGCACGACGGGCACGTCGCCGGTGTAGAACTCGATGAACCGCGTGGAGATGCCCGCCGCGATGCTGATGACGAGTTGGCCGTCGTGCAGTGCCTCGCGGAGGTCCTTGAGTGCCACCTTGATGAGTTGGGGTTTGACTCCAAGGATGACGATTTCCGCCTCCCGTGCCGCGTTCTTGTTGGACGTACTGGTTGGGATTCCCAGTTCGTCTGCCAAGGCACGGGCCTTGATGGGGTCGGGGTTAGTGGCCACGATGTTGCTGGTGTCGGTCCATCCCGCCTTGAGCAGGCCCTGGACGATCGCCTTGCCCATGTTTCCGCAGCCGATCACGGCCACCCGCCTGGTCATCGGCGCGGCGAGCGGGGCGCGGGGTTTGAAGGGTTCGGACGGGCCGGGCCGTTGCGTTGGGCGGGCGTTTTCATCGCAAGGAGCTTCGGCCAGGGATTCGGGGGGCGGCTCAGGCCGGTTTGAGCTTGCTTGTGCGCGTACTGTGTGGCCAAATGTTGGTCGCCCGACTTGAAGACAATTTGTTTCAGCATAACAGCTAAAAACCGGGGGCAGGATCAGAATGGCGTTGCTGGGGCGCTCCGCGCCACCCGAGCGCCATTCCCCCGCGTATCCCGATCATCCCGCTCCAACGCTCACCCCTCCCATGGCCGAAGCCCTCCGGCAACCCACCGCGAATACTCGCGAAACGGAGGCACGACCATGAATCAAACCTCGCGACTCGCCACCAGACTAGCTCTCACACTTGCCTTCATAACCGCCTTCCCCCCCGGCCGCACCGGCCGGCGCCGCCGCCAGCTTCAGCGACGCCTTCCTCGTGGCGCAAGGCGGCCAGACCGTGGCCATCGCGACGGCACTGGAGGACGGCCGGACCGTGGAGGCGTTCTACGACTACGACGGAACGCACCGTGTGAGTTCCCCGGCCTGGAACAGCGCGCCACAAGCCTCCTGATGATGTGGCACGGCCCCGGCGGCACCAGTCTGGTCGTCGGACGATCCCGTCACACTCTGCCTGCCGGGGGTGGTTTTGTGAGCCGCGCCGCCGCATTCGCCGTGGGCCTGCTGCTGGCCGCCCTCGTGCCATCGCCGGTGACCGGGCACGGCGAGGTGCGTGACTGTTGACGGCGACGCGATCGCCGTGCAGGGTAGCGACGAGTTCGCCTGCGCCCTGCTGCTCTCCGGCAACGTGCACTGCTGGGGTCGCAGCAACTGGCCCAGCCGCCCCCGTGAAGGATACGACCGCGACGTCGTGCAGCGTGGCGGTGGGGTGGTGGCACGCCTGCGTGCGCACCCTGGCTGGCAACGTCCACTGCTGGGGACGCAACACCGACGGCCAGGCAGAGGACTACACCGGCGGCCTGGCGGTCGTCGTGAGCGCGGGCGGCTGGCACACCTGCATCCTGCTCGTCACTGGCGATGTGGAGTGCTACGGCGACGACGACCGGGGCAAGTCGGAGGACTGGCGCGTCCTCCCCGTGAACGTGTGAGCGCCAGCTCCCTTGACCTCCTCTCCCCCGAACCCTGGAGAGATGGAGATGAACCACCTGAGAATCTGGACCGCCCTGGCGGTCGTGACGCTTGCTTTTCCCCTCGCGGGAGCCATCGAACCATCGGCGACCTTCGCCGGCGACGGCAACTTCGGCCGCAGCGTCGCCGTGGCGCAGAACTTGGTCGTGGTGGGAGCCTACGGCGCCGATCGGGTCCACATCCAAGAGCGCGGCGCGGACGGCACCTGGATGGAAACCATCCTGGAGGGGGCCTCTAGAAGCCGTTTCGGCTGGACGGTGGCCACGGACGGCTCGACGCTCGTGGTCGGAGCCCCGGAGGAGGGGCACGGCGCGGCGTACCTCTACGAGCGCGCCGCGCTGGGCGGGTGGAACCTTGCCCACAAGCTTGACCCGTGCTCCGACACCAACCGCGTCGGCTGGTCAGCGGATCTGGACGGCGGCCTCGTTGCCGTTGGCGCCGCCGGCGACTACGCCAGCGTCGGCAACGGCCTGCCTGGCGGGGTGTTCCTGCTGCGCCGCGACGCCGCCGGCGACTGGGACGAAGAGGAGTTCCTGAGCCCCGAGGGTGCCAGGAGAAGCGCCAGCTTCGGTCTGGCCGTCGCCGTGAGTGGTGACACGCTCCTGGTGGGCTCGCCATTCGAGGGCACGCGCAACCCGGGTGCGATCTACCTCTTCCAGCGCAACCTCGCCGGAGAGTGGCCGATGGCTGCAAGGCTTGCGCCGGGCATGGAGCACGACTTGGTGGGTTTCTCGGTCGATCTTGACGGCGACTTCGCGATCGTTGGCGCCCGCGGGGGCGGCGAGGACGTGAATGCGGGCGCCGTGCACATGCTGGAACGCGGCGCCTTGGGCGATTGGGCCATCGTGCAGGAGATTCGGCCCAGCACCCCCGCGTTCCAGGCCGGCTTTGGCCACAGCGTGGCCCTGGACGGCTTCACCGCTGTCGTGGGCAGCCCCGGCGACCCGGGCATCCGCGGCACCCGCGACGCCGGCGCGGTCTACGTCCTTCAACGCGGCGCCGACGCCGCCTGGGGCGAAATCGACCGCCTCGCCGTCGAGAGCACCTATGGCCGACTCCTGTTTGGCCAGGGGGTTGCGATTGCGGGCGGCAACGTCGCCGTGGGCGAGAGCGGCCGCCACACCGCCTACCTGTACTGCGTAGGCGCCACGCTAGCGCCGCCGGGTGCCTCACCGCCCTGCGCGGCGCCGCCGCTGCCCACCCTTCCACTTCCATGAGGTGAAACGATGAAACAAGACGCCATTTGGACCGC
>JBFIJP010000139.1:0-9990 GCA_041600695.1 Thermoplasmatota archaeon
CGAAGGCATTGCCAAGGCCACGCCTGATGACATCAAAGAATTCGCCGGCCTCTCCCGGTCCGTCGCGCGCAAGACCATTAACGATGCCCGTCAGGTTCTTGGCATGCCGGATCTTGCTGAACACCCCGTCGACGCTCCCGTTCCCGAGGCCGCCCAGGAGCAGGTCGTCAAGATGAGTGTAGACGACCTACCCGGCGTCGGCCCGGCCACGGCGGACAAATTGCGCGAGGCCGGATTCGACGAACTCATGACGTTGGCCGTCGCCAGCCCCACCGAATTAGCGGAGAAGTGCGACATCGGCGAGGGTGTCGCTCAAAAAATCATTGGAGCTGCCCGCAAATTAGCCGACGTGGGCGGTTTCGAGACGGGCCTGGAAGTGCAGAGCCGCCGCAGCACCGTCAATAAAATCCACACCGGCTCCAAAGCCTTCGACGAATTGATGGGCGGCGGCGTGGAGACTCAATGTATTACAGAATTCTACGGCGAATTCGGATCCTGCAAGACACAATTCGCGCACCAATTGTGCGTCAACGTTCAGCGCTCGGAGGACGAGGGCGGCCTCGACGGCCATTCCTTGTTTATTGACACCGAGAATACGTTCCGTCCTGAGCGGATCACCCAGATGGCTCTGGCCAATGGAATGGACCCACAAGAAGTCCTTTCCAAGATTCACGTGGCCCGTGCATTCAACAGCAACCACCAAATGCTTCTGGTCGAAAGGGCGGCAGAAGTTTGTCGCAAATACCCCGTGCGAGTCATTGTTGTCGACAGCCTGACGGCTCACTTCCGAGCTGAATTCGTGGGCCGCGGAACGCTGGCCGAACGCCAGCAGAAGCTGAATCGACACATGCATGATTTGCAGAAGCTGGCTGGCCTCAACAACGCGGCAGTCATTGTTACCAACCAGGTCAGTGCCAAGCCGGACGCCTTCTTTGGGGACCCCACCCGCGCCATTGGCGGACACATTGTCGGCCACACGAGCACGTTCCGGATCTACCTCCGAAAGTCAAAGGGTGGAAAGCGGATTTGTCGACTCATCGACTCCCCCCACCTGCCGGAAGGGGAGGCGGTTGCCATGGTCTGCGAGGACGGAATTCGGGATTAGGGTTGCATGCATCCTCCTCCACCTTTCACCCGTCTACCGATGGCGTGATCACCCGCCGCGAGCCTTCACGAGGCTCGGGAGATCCAGACGACGGAGGGATCGGATCGCGGTGACCGTTGGAATCTGGGCCAGCACGATGACGCCTCCCGTGACAGCAGCGACATGCCAGACAGGCATGCTGAACGCAATGGTACCGAAATCCGCGCTAAAGGATTGCAGAAGCGCCTGGGACGACAGGTAGCCCAGACCCGCGCCCACGACGGAAGCCATCACGCCGATGATCAGGTGTTCGATCGCCAAGACCTGGATGAGAACCCGATCCGGCAGTCCAAGTGCCTTGAGCGTGCCGTGCTCAAACGCTCGTTCCTGTAGGTTGACGGCTGCGGTGTTGAGGATGACGATAATGCCCAGAATGGCTCCGATGGCGCCGAAGAGAATGGCGAACTGGACGCTGTCGTTGAGGGAATCGGCTAGGCTGGCTTCGACTTCGGCCTTGAGGGTCAGGTCAATGAAGCCGGGAACCGCAGAGAGGTCCTCGCTGCGGGCGGTCCTGCCGCTGGCAACCTCGATGTAGGCGCCGGTCGTCAGCGGGGCACCAAGGAAGTCCTGCACCGTTTCGATGGGGAGGTAGATGCTGGTGGCGACCAATTCGTTGACGAGTCCTGCCACCTCGACATCATGCCTTTGGCCGTCGACGATGAGCGTGAACGGTGACCCGATGGTGAGGCGTTCTCCCGTGGCATCCTCGACTTGCTGTAGGAAGACCGTGGATGCCACCACACCGTTGCGATTCAGGAGGCTGGTGTCCCCGTCGGTTGCTTCAAGCAGCTTGAGTGAGTCGCGGGTCAGCCCGGTTACCAGGGTCGGGTCATCCATTCCGTCGACCAGGGCGGGAACGACAACAAACGGTTCAGCCTTGGCGATCCAAGAGATGCTGCCGAGGGCTTGGGCCACGGCGTCCTCGTCCTGGGCTGGGCCGATGGTAACCAGTGCGTCCCAGGTGTCTCGTGCCATCTGCTCGTCGAGGGCTGCCAGGACGCTGTCCATCAGCCCGACCATGCCAAAGGTGAGCACGATGGAGAGCGCCATTCCGCCCAGGGTGAAGGCGGCGCGGCGGGGGCTGCGGGTGACGTTGCGCAGGGCCAGCCGTGCGGGAAGCTTGGAGCGTGCGGTGAGGCGGCGCAGGACGCGGCCTGGGTGGTGGGCGGCCTGGGGCCTCATGGCGGACGAGATGGGCAGCCGCGCCGCGTGGATGGCGGCCCGCAGGCCGCCCGCTGCACACGCGCCGAGGGCGACGATAGCCAGACCGAGGAGAATGGAGGCCCGGGGTTGGATCAGCAGCACGGGAAAGCCGATGATGCTCCGATACCAGCGCGACAGGGCGGCGCCCCCGGCGATGGCTACCGCCGTTCCGATGGCGGCGCCGATCAGGCCTATCAGGAGGGCGAGTCCAAGGTAGTGTCCAATGAGGCGGGTGCGGCTGGCACCCAGGGCCCGCAGGACGCCGATGACCGGTCGCTGCGCGAGGACGAGGCGGTCCATGGTGACAGCAATCGTGATGGTGGCAATCAGGAGGCCGATGAAGGCGACGATGGGGGAAAGTTGCCTGAAGCCCTCGATGTCTGCCTCCGCCAGTTCGTAGATGAAGGTGTCTTCGCGGGCTTCAACGGTCCGGAAACCCAGGTGTGCGAACCTGTCGGGTTGGTCGTCGTACAAATCCACTAGCCGGCGCGCCTTGTCTTCCTCGTCGCCGGACGTCATGCGGAGGAAGATGTCGGTGGCGAGTCCGTCCGGTGGCTCGGGAATGCCGAGGCTTGCGGCTGCCAGGCGTTCCAGGTGGGGCTGGGGCACCCACAGGATGGCGCTGGCGCCGGGGTCGAAAATGAGGAGTTGAGGATTGGTCCAGGGAAACAGGAACTCCGAATTGAGCGCCATGGCCTCCACCTGGAAGACGGTGTCTTGCCCTGCCACGCGGGCTTCCAGGCGTTCGCCCTCCCGCACGTTTCGGGCGTCGGCAAATCCTGCGTGCAGGAAGGCCGCTACGTCAGTCCCGAGGGGCCGGATGCCAGCGCGAGCCTTCTCTCCCGGCGTGCAGGCGTACTCCCACGGTGGGGCGGCGCGCACACACACGTCGTTGACCGTGGGCCAAGCATGTGTGGGTATGCCGATGAACTGCGCCTGAATCTCTTTTCCATCCACCTCCACAACCCCTGGCAGGCTGAGGCGTGCAGTGGCCTCCGAGACGTGCTGGACCCCGAGGGAGCCCAGCAAGCCGGCTGGGTCGGGGGGCACCGGCCGCGGTCGGTCCAGGGTGATGAACACGTGCGCCAACCGGTTGGCTTCGTACATGTGGTCGTAGCTCTCGCGCAGATCCCCGTAAGACTGATAGAGGGCGCCTGAAAGAGCCATGCCCGCCGTCACGACGGTAGCAAGCAAGACGATTCGGCCCCGCATGGCCCACGCGTCCCGGCGCAGCTTCCGGCGCAGGATGGCGTTCAACGTTCCTCCAGCTTGCCGTCGCGCAATTCGAGCACGCGCGCAGCACCCCCCAAGGTGGGGTCATGGGTGGCCAGCAGAATCGTCATGCCCTGGGCGTTGAGGGTATGCAGCATGTCGATGACGCCGCGGGAGGTGCGTGCATCCAGGTTGCCGGTGGGTTCGTCGCCAGCCAGCAGGAGCGGCCGCTTGACCAGGGCGCGGGCAACGGCCACCCGCTGCTGCTCGCCGCCGCTCAGTTGGCTGGGGAAGCGGTTCGCCTTGTCCGCCAACCCAACCTGTTCCAGTACCGCCTGGGCTTCGCCTGTGTCTTTGCGCGACTGGAGTTCCAGAGCCAATGCCACGTTTTCGACGGCGGTCAGGGTTGGAACCAGGTTGTAGAATTGAAAGACGTACCCGACGGCGTCGCGGCGGTAGGCGGCAAGCTGGCGTGCCGAGGCCTTCGTGACCTCCACGTCGCCTACGCGCACCGACCCCGCGTCGGCCGTATCAATGCCCGCGATGATGTTGAGTAGCGTCGTTTTGCCACTGCCGGACGGACCGTACAGCGTCACGAACTCACCGGCATCCACGTCGAGATCGATGCCGCTGAGCACCTCGACCCGGACATCCCCCATGGTGTACGCCTTCTCAATGCCACGCACCTCGATCAGGGGCACAGACGCCTCCGCCGCGTGACAAGGGCGGCCAGCGCAACGGCGAACAGGATCAGGGGCGGACTTGGCGCTGCAATGCCGCGTCCTTCGCCGGCGGGGCTGGCCCCTAGGTCGAGCTGAACAAATTCCTCGTTGCGAACCCCTTCCGTGTCCGTGTAGGCGACCACGACGACCAGAGGCTCCGAGAGGCCGCTGGAACTGGCCGGAGAAAACGTGGCCGTCGTGTGATCCCCCGGCCGCATGTTGCCGAGAAAGACCGCCGCGGCGGGCCGGGTCTTGACGGGACCGTCGGGCTCGATTCGTACTTCCACGGCGTTGGCAATCCCGATGCCCACATTGCTGACGGTCAGGGTCAGTTCGTCGCGGGTCCATTCGTCCAGGCCCACGCGCAACTGGGATGGAGCCCGCACTTGGACGGCAAACGTGGATGCGGTGGCTCCGGCCGTCCCGGTCGTGTCGGTGTACGTGAACACGAACCGCATGGGAACGATGCCGGGGCTGGCCGTGTTGGGAGCCGCCAGTTCCACTGGGAGTTGGACGACCGCGCCCGGCGCCAGCCGATCGACCCGGAATTCGTTGCCCTGCCCCAGCGGGAGCACGCGCCCCGTTGGTTCCGACCAGTTGCCGCGGATCGAGACCAGGGTTGCGCCTCCGGTGTTGCGCAGAGCCAGGGTGTAAGCGCCCGAGCCGCCCGGGCGCAGTTCTCCGCCATCCAGGGGCCCCACCTGGAGCGGTGACGGCGAACGGACCTTGAAAACCACACTGAAGGTCACGCCATCACCCGCCAGGACGGCGCCGTTCATGTAGAAATAACGCAACTCAATCTGCACGGGATAAAGGCCCGGCGGCGTGGAGGCGGGCACCCAGAATCCAAACGGCCGCACGACGTTGGCTGCGCCCGGGCCGAGCGACCCCACGTCGACCCGCTGCGTGGTGTTGATGACGATCCCCTCGACGGACACCGCCTGGAGGGTAATCTGGAAACCGGTGACGGCACCAACATTGGTCAAGACCATCTCCAGGGACCCGGACGTCCCCGGCAGGGACTCGGGTGGATCGGCGGTGGTCACCGCCTGAATGATGGCCCGCGCCTGTCCCTGCGCGGGCGGCGCGATCAGGCACACCAGCAGCAGGCCCACCAGGACCGGCCGCCACATCAGGGCTCCCCCGGCTTCCTGTTACCGTGCGGCGCCCCAGGCAGGCCGATCGGGATACGGGGGTAGGCGCACGGCTTATCAGGAAGGCTTGGCCGACCGGGGGCAGGCGCTACGCCATCCGGGTCGGGTGTGCCGGCGAACATGTTGGCCCGACCACCCTTTGGCGCGCCGCCTGCAAAGTGCCTGCGCGCGGGGCCTGAGGCACCCCAGCGGGCCTAATCCCCAATCACCCCGCCCCACTGGCGGGCCCCTGTCCATCGGCCCTCCACCATCGCCCTGTTGGCGCCTCTCAGCCACCACGCTGTGCGTGCACGCGCCACGCGGACAAATCCCGACCCAGCCAATCCTCCAGGGCATCCATGTCGTCGGCGAGTCGTTCGTAGATCTGCTCCGCCAACTCGGGGCTCAGCGGCGGATACGATGGCTGACGGCCCGCACCCTCCCACAACCACCGCTTGAGTCCGCTGCGATTGACCGCATCCACCATGCGCCCCACGCCGACCTGGCGCAAAAGCGTCGCCAGCCGGGCAGCCGGCTGCTGTAACCGTCGCTGCCGCACGATGGGCTGCACCACGCGCTCCAGCGAAGGAGGTGCGAAGTCGTCCCGCACGCCCAGGAAGCGATACACGCCCGCCAGCCCGGACCGCGGATCGTTGAAGTCGGTGTCCAGAACGATATGCAGGCGCTCCCGCGGGAATTCCTCTGCCCACGGCCGAAGGTGCTGGTGGTAGCGGCTCGTGCTCAGGAATTCCTCCTCCAGGAGCGCGACCTCAGGAGGTTTTTCCAGGGGCGGCGCGGCCGGGTTGGTCGCCCGGTGCCAGTAATGGCTGTACAGGCGCTTCACCGGGTCGCGAAGAGCCACCACAAGCTTGGCGTCGGGGAACGCCTCCCGCAAGAGCCGCGGGGCTTCAGGCGCATTGCGGTACAGGTTGATACTGAAGTCCCCTCGAATCTGTCCCGGCTGGGCATGGTTGAAGCAATCACGATACCAGTCCCAGCCACACAGGAACCTTGCCGGCGTCTCTTCGACGTAAAGCGTGGTCCGCCGGGCGAAGAAGTTGGTTTCCTTTGGAATCGAGACGCAGATCTGTGGATGCTCCGCGACGCATCGGGCCAGCCACGTTGAGCGTGACTTGGGAGTCCCGATGCAGAAGAAATCCACCTTGATGTCGGGCGGCGGGGTCGTCTCAAAATCGGGGCGATCCGCAACCCGGCTGCCTGCGCCCGGCACGGCGGCGACACCACGGGTGCGCTCAAAAAGGCGTGCGCCTCGCTCAGACGGCATCGGGATCGGGCAGTTTTTCCAGGCCGTGGCCGGGGCCGCGCATGAACGAGTAGTACTGGTTCAACGCCGCCAGGTTTCCCTCCCGCAGGTCGTGGCGATGCCGCCGCAGCAGCTTCTTGACCCGCCGGTAGCGGGGCCATAGCAGGAGCAGCCGGCGCGGCGAGCGCTCCGATCGCATGACAATGTAGCCCAGATCACTCCACCACAGCTTCAACGCTCGCAGCGGGCCCACCCGGAAGTGCTTGTAGGCAAGGTAGTGCTTGTGGGCGTACAGCATCAGGAACAGGTCGTCGTCCGGGATGCGGCCGCTGTCATCTCGCGTGTGGCCAATGCGCATGCGGGGATCGCACAGGATTGCCCCCGGATACTGCCTGCGGAGGCTGAGGGCGAAATCGATGTCCTCGAAGAAGGAATAACGCTCCATGTGGGGTTCGAAACCCACCTTGTCGAACACCTCCCGGCGCACCACCATGTTGGAGCCCCGCATCGAATCGCTGGGCGTAACTCGCTCCAGATCAAGCGGATAACGGGTGAACGTGGGGGGGAATCCAATCCGGATTCGTTTCGAGCCCGAGATGGGTTGGCAGAACGCCCAGCGATAAATTTGGTAGGCGCGGGGCATGGGCTCATGCCCGTCCTCAATACCACGCACGGCCATGGCTTCCGGATGGGCTTCCAGTACGGCGACCGCCCGTTCAAGGTAATCCGGGGCCACCCGTGCATCGCTGTCGAAGAAACAAACGATGTCGCCGGCCGTCTGCTGAACGCCGTGATTGCGTGCCCGGGTCAGGCTGGGCCGGCCTGGGTTGTGCACGTATCGCACGGGCACCGGGCCCGCACCTGCCAGTTCCTGCGCCAGTTCGGATATGGCCGCTGAAGGACTGTCGTCCACGAGCAGGATTTCGTCTGGGGGAAACGTTTGGCGCCACAGGCTCTCAATGCAAGCCTGGACGCTGGCTCGCCGCTCGTAGGTGGGGATAACGACCGAGACGGTGGGCACAAGAGAGCGGACCCGCTAAGCCCGATAGGGATTCCGGTGAAGGCCCGGACGCGCACGGCAATTGAGCCCGAATCGGGCCCTGGCCGCCGAGGCCTATTGCCCCCGGGCCATCTCTCTTCCCGGTCTTTGGGCCTTGATGCAAAGCGTCATGCACGAGGCCCCAATGGTCGGCCGGGTCCCCGTGCCACAACCTCCCGTCATCCTTGCTGGAGCCCACCGCTCCGGCACGTCCCTGGTCACCCGCTTGCTTGATCAGGCGGGGCTCTTCGTGGGCCACGAGCTGGAGGAAAACCACGAGGCCCTGTTTTTCCTTGGCCTCAACCAATGGGTGCTCTCCAACGCTGGCGCCATGTGGGACCGGCCGCTTCCAGCAGTGGAGTTGCTGGGGCATGCCGAGGCGCGCGCCGCAGTGGCCGACTACCTGGAGCGGTCGTTGAACTCGACGAGGGCCCGGAAGTTCCTCGGCCCCCGCAGGTTCCTGTCGACGCGAAATCCCCGCCGGCTGCGCGAGCCGTGGGGTTGGAAGGATCCCCGCAACACCGCCACCCTGCCATTCTGGCTGGATCTGTTTCCGGATGCTCGGGTCGTCGTGGTGGATCGACACGGGGTGGATGTGGCGGCGAGCCTGCACGCGCGGTTCAACCGGGTCTGGCCGGAGCGAATCGCGTCGTACGAGCGGTTCCGGTGGACGTACCGATTCCGCCGCAGCCGCAACCCCGTGACCCGGAGCGTCCGTGCG
Source organism: Thermoplasmatota archaeon (assembly GCA_041600695.1). Lineage (GTDB taxonomy): Archaea > Thermoplasmatota > E2 > JACPAO01 > JAHFTW01 > JBFJVP01. The sequence goes on from JBFIJP010000139.1 coordinate 8,439, forward strand.
GCGACGCCGGAGGGCGCGTTCGACGTATGGCGTGATTTCCAAGCCATGTCCCGGCACACCACCGCGCAGCTTGGCGATCGACTGATGCGTTTCCGTTACGAAGACCTGCTAGCGCGTCCCCGCGACATTCTCCCGGATCTGCTGGCGTTCTGCGGCCTGCCCGAGCCTGACCTAGATGTGCTGGCGGCCGGTATCCATGCAGATCGCGCCTATGCGTACCGAGGCAAGCCGGAACTGGTGGAACTGGCCAAGCGGCGCTCGGGGGACCTGGCGGACTGGGGCTACTCACCGTAAGATCAGTGGTAGTCGGGATCAAGCACCGACGCCGCCCGGGCCTCGGGTTCCCTGTGGTGGCGCCAGAAGGCCAGCACCTTCGCCGCGGAAACGAGGCTGTGCAGGAGCAGCAGCAGGGCCAGGGTCAGATGGGGCTGCCCCACCAGAAGCCCAACGGCCCAGATCATGAACACCCAGTCACGGTTGAAGACCGGCACGCGTCCAGTCGAACCTGTGCTGGGGGCCGCTGGCACACGGCCGGTGGCGCGCAGGTGGCTGCGCAGGTACAGGACATCGTTGTAGGCGTTGAGGAATCGCCACAGGAACATGGACGACAGGCACAGCAGCGCTAGGACGACGTTGCCCGCCGGGTTGAACAAAATCGGCGCCGGCAGCAGCGCCAGGGGGGGTGTGCCGACGGCGCCCAGGGCAGCCACGGCGACTGCAAGGACCAGTCCGGCCTCAACGATGCGGTCGACCACCATGTCCAGGTACATGCCCCACTCAGAGGACATGCCCCGGCGCCGGGCCACCTGGCCGTCGGCGTGGTCGAGGACGAGGCCCAGATGGACGAGGAGGACTCCCCAGGCCACGGAGGCCCACTGGGCCTGGGCCACCATGACCAGTCCGGCCACCGAGACGGCAAGCGACAGCAGGGTCACCTGGTTGGGCGTGAACCGGAGTGCCGCAAGCACTGCCGAGAAGGGCCTGGCGGTCATGCTGTTGATTTTGGCCAGGGGATACGTCATCCAGGCATGGGCAAGCTTCTGCTTTTCGGGCGGAAGGTGGGGCTTCTCCGCCTCCCGACCTGCCAGGCGGCGGTCGGCTCGGCTGCTGACACCAGGCAGTTCGGAGGTCATGGCCCTTCCCCGTGCCGTACGCCCGATGCGCCACTGCCCACCCACGACCCCAGCCAAGGCCTGCAAGGGCCCCATCTGAGAACCCCGGTCTGGCCCCGGTGCCGGGCAGGGCGCCCCGGGGCGATGCGTCGCCAGCAAGGCCAGACCCACGGCTGGAGGGACGGTGGCATGATGGGGTTCACGGCAATTCGAGTAGTCGGTGCGGTGAGGAAAAAGGGTTTGCGTCCAGACAGCCCGAACCCGCAGGAGGTCGACGGGGCTGCGGGGCCGGACTGTCCATGCCCCGTCAGGGCGACGGGCCAGCCGGGAGCCAGCGAGTCGGGGCAGCAGGGTGGCAGGGCGGCGGGGCGGCGGGGTTCCGACCTCCCCGGTACGCCGGCTTCGGGGGTTCCGGCGGCTCCCGACCAGCGGGCCCGCAA
>JBFIJP010000140.1:0-9908 GCA_041600695.1 Thermoplasmatota archaeon
GAGTCCGGGGCTGCGCGCCTCGCCGCAAATCCTCTAGCGAGAATTTGCCGCCCCTAGCGCCGCGCGAGCGCGGCACCAGGGTCCCGCTGGCGGCGCTCGCTCCCGGCCAACTCGCTAACGCGAGTTGGCGGCGCCCCCAAGCCGCTGGCGCGGCTCGGAGTCCGGCGCTGCGCGCCTCGCCGCAAATCCTCTAGCGAGAATTTGCCGCCCCTAGCGCCGCGCGAGCGCGGCACGAGGGTCCCGCTCGCGGCGCTCGCTCCCGGCCAACTCGCTAACGCGAGTTGGCCGCATACGTATCAAACACATAGTGGTCCGCGCCACGGATGCCGAGAACGATGTCGAGTTCCTGGGGCGTCAGGAACGGCTTGTCGTACCGGCCCTGGTCGTCGATGGGCACGCGGGGGCAGGCGACCCCGACGAAGGCGTCCAGGTGGCGGAAGTAAAGCAGGTCGCCGGGGCTGATCTGCTTGTTCTGGATGATGTGGCCCTTGCGGCCGTGCTTGGCCAGCTTCTCCTGAATCTTCTTGGCGAGCTGGAAGCGCATCTGGCCGCCCTTGGTGCTCACGATGATGCCGAAGCTCTGGGCTTCCTTGGCGATGCCGATGGCGGCGTAGCGCTGCTTGAGGATGCGGTGCTTGGGCTCGTCGAGGGCATTGATGGTGCCGTGGTACGGGTCGGCGGCGATGATGCGCTTGCTCGTCTCAAGCGCCAGGGCGAGCGGGTGGAAGTCGCCGCTGCCGAGGAACAGGAATTCGTCCACGTCGACGAGGCGCGTGGCAGCCATGACGTTGCAGCCGAGGAGCTGGCCCTCCAGGGCAGTTCGCTTGTCGCCGAAGCCGGTGACGGCCTCGAAGCCCTTGGATTCCAGAATGGCTTTGGCCTCGTCCAGCTTGTGGACGTGCTGGGCGGTGGTGGTGATGGCGATGCGCTTGCCGGTGAGCCACTCGTCGGCGGCGCGGGTGACCACATCCACGATGGAGTGGGTGGAGTGGGCGGGGACGAAATAGACGGTGACGCCGTGGTCCGTCGGGACGCTAGGCATCTCGGAGTGACCGAAGTGGATCAGGACCTTGACGCCGAGCTTGGCCATCTCGTCGTCGCAAAGGTCGCAGGCGCCGTAGCACGGGTCGGCGCTGATGATGGGCACGGCGCCCAGGTGCTCGCCAACGATGTCGGCGATTTCCGTTGCGTGGTCGCGCATGCCGTCGGGGAACTGGAGGCCCACGGCATCCAGGCCTGGCCACTCCTGCTTGATGCGGGGCAGGAGTTCCTCAAAGGGCAGGTCGTAGCCGTACAGTTCCACGCTGCTTCCGACCTGGGCTGTTAGAAAAGCGTTTGCGTGGGGGCGCATGGGGAAAAGGAGGGATGGGGGAGCATGGGGAAAGGAGGGGTAGGGCCGCCGCCTACGGACGGCAGTCGAAACCCGGCGCCGGGTAGATGACGCCGAAGGGGCCGGCGCGAACGGTGCGCTCCTCCAGGACGAGACGGCACGTCGGCGGGCGGTCCTCTTCAGCGTCGGCGATGGGCGCGGCAAGGCCCAGGCCCAACAGGCAAACGGCGATGGCAATGACAGCGGTCTTCATGATGGATCCTTGTCCGGATGGACGGCTGCGCCACGCGCGTCCACACGATAGCAGCTTTGGACAGAAATGACACGTTGGGTGGTAGACGCCGGGCCGTCGCAGGAAATGGCAGAACCGCAGGTTTGCACGTGACGGGATTCACCGGATTCCCTCACGAATCACGGCCGTGCGCGGAGCCAAGGCAGATTCCTGCTCCATATCACTAAACCCCCAAGGCCACTGTTTGGCGGCGAATCGCCAGATCAACCGTTTGGCAGCGAAGTCCATGTCGAAACGGTCCGACTGGCGAGGAGGAACTACCCATGCTCAATGTGCCCGTGTACGCCGAGGGATACCTGTACCCACCCACCGCGCCCGCGACCCAGCCGGTCGCAACCACGATCGCCCAACTTCAGAAGTCTGGGTTCACCACCCCCATTCTGGGGCTCTTCCACATCGGCCGGGACTACGACATCTCGCCTCCGCAAATCATGGGGGACTTGTACTTCAACGATAGCCTCGTCATTTCGAAAGGCGAGTACGTCGGCGATTCATCATGGCCCGATCTGGTCAACCAAATGGTCGGCGGGAGCGTCGTCCAGGTGTGCGCGTCCATTGGCGGCGGCACCCCCGTGCAGGATTTCGGGACGATCCAGAGAATCTTCGAACAGAACGGGAACTCGTTTGCCGGCACGAACCTGATGGCCAGCTTCCAGGCGCTGCGTAAAACGTTCCCGGGAATCAGCATTATTGACATGGATTGCGAAGACAATTACGACCAACCATCCTTCGTGGCCTTCTGCCAGATGCTGATCGGCATTGGATTTGGCATTACCTTTTGTCCCTACATGAACAAGGCCTTCTGGACAGATTGCCTGCAGGCCCTCAACCAATCGAATCCGAAGGCCATCAAGTGGTGGAACCTGCAATGCTATGACGGAGGCGCCGGAAACCAGCCCAGCAATTGGGCCGCCGGGATTTCTCTTGCAATTCCTGGATTCTCCATCCAGAATTTCATCGTGCCAGGAGACTGGACGAATGACTTGCCGGGCAGCGTGGAGAAATTGATGGCGGGATTCAGTGCCGATCCCTCCGTCGGGGGTGGCTTCATCTGGACGCTGGACGAGATCATTCAGAAGAATCCGCAGGACCCCATGGCTGAAATGGCCGCTTATGTCAACGCCATTTCCAGTGGCTTGGGCCCCGCGGAGAAAGAAGGCCCGGGGGACAAACCAAGGCGGCGCCTCAAGGCGTAGCGTCTGCGCACACAGCCCGTGCCGCCGGAGAAAATCCATGATGGCGGGCGGGCCGGCACGGGCACGCAGGACGGCCGGCCCAGACGTATTCGCCCCACGTGAGTCGGTGGGAAGAGGATCCAGTGGCGGGTGCGCCGGTAGCAAGCAGCCGCATGGCCAGCGTCACGGTGACCGTATTCGTGGCCTCGTGTCCGGCGGGACGGCCTCGCCAGAGGCAGGGGGGTAAGGTGGGCTCCAGCATGGGGGGTCCCAGCTTCGTGGCGCGCCCTGCCGGTAGCACTCGAGAGCCGGCGGGCGCGCAAGGGTGAATTCAGGGTCGCCCATCTGGGCCTCGGAGACGGCGAGCCCATCGACGATTCTCCCAGCGGCCAACGCCGTCCGGTACCGCGGCGGCGGGGGCAGCCAGGCCATCGGCCAGCAGGCAAAGGGCGTGGGCAAGCCGGGTTGTGTTCATGGTCTCCTCGCCCGTGCCGCCGGGGCAAAGTTAGCCCCTTCAGCGCGCAGTCGGGCGCAGAATTCAGCGATCGGCCGCCTGTTGAGTCGCGGCCAATCAGCCCTGCCAGGGCCGGGGCCTGGCGCAGGCGAGGCCACCAGCGGGGCTTGGAGGCAAGCTCATGTATCCCTGCCGCCGAGAGCTTTGCATGATCAAGTCCATTACCACCTCCCTCACGTGCAGCGACTGCGGCACGGGGCTGGATTTGAAATACGCCATCGTTGACAAAGAGCCCACCAAGCAGCCGGTTCTCGGCTGCCCTGAGTGCCTTTATACGCAGGATGTTGAGGACGCCGTGGCATTGATCGGCTCCAAGAACAAGGACCGCTTCGTTCGCGTGCTGGCTCTCCAACCCCACACGGAGATCAGCATTGGGGCCAGCCTGGATTCGCACAAATTCTAGGCGACGAACTGGGCAACCGGGCGCCATGGCGCATCCCTTGGTTTTGAAATCGCCTCTAGGCTGGTGCCAACGCGAAATACGCCCCGACAGGATCCCGGATAATTGCGTAGGGGTCATCGTCGCCGGTTTCCGCCGTCGATTTGACGATCGTGCCGCCTTCGGCCTCGACGCGGTGCAGGCTCTGGGCGAAGTCGCCAACCGGGAGGTAAAGCAACCAGACGGGGGGTAGTCCAGAATTGCCGTCGCGGGCATGGCAGATGCCCGCCACGGGGCCACCGCCGTGGCCACACATGCTGTAATCCACGTATCGATCATCCCCGTCCGCCATCTCGATGTCCTGCACGGTCCACCCGATCACGCGGCGGTAGAAGTCTCGCAGCGTCGGCGCGTTTCCAACCGTCAAATCGGCCCACCGGATGTGCCCGACTCCGACAGGGGGCTCCGCCTCCGCCTCGTTCGCAGCGGGCAATGCGTCCTCCGGGACAAGCGGAATGATTCCGAATGCCGCGCCGTTTGGATCGCTCAGCGCGGCCCACTGGCTGGTCCCGTCGTCGCCTTTGGCGTGCATCAGTTCAGCGCCCCCGAGATCCAGTGCCCGCTCGACGCTCGCGGCGACGTCGGCGACTTGGATGTGAATCATCCATTGCAGGGGAAGATGTTCGTATTCGGGGCCCCTCGCGCCCAATCCAATAATTGGTGTCCCCTGCGCGTTCATCAAATCCTCGCGCCAGAGCGGATGCTCGCCGGTTGTCAGGACGCGAGAATAGAACTGCAATTCGCGTTCATGCTCTGGCACGGCAATGTCGGCGCTGAGGATGGCACCCACGCCGGCGCGAAAGGGGGAGATCATGGCCCGTGAAGCAAGCCCTTGGGTTTGAACGTTGGCGGGCCAAGTTGGCGTCTCGAACAGGCGTTGCCCGCGGGGGCTATGCTGGCGACCGAATGCTTCCGTTGGCCGAAGGGCGGTCGGGATGATGGAGGGCGCGCAAGCGTTGGGGCGTCGGTTCCACCTGTGGGCGCCCGCGGCCCGCCTCGACGAACACCTAAGCCCCCGACCCGCAATCCCGGGGGCATGAAGCCTTCCTCGCCGATCTTCGTCCTTGGCACGCCCCGCGCCGGCACGACCCTTCTTCGAGTCATGCTGGACGGCCACGAGCAGTTGTTTTCGCCGCCGGAAATGGTGATGGCGCCGTTTGCGACCATGCGTGAGCGGCAGGCTGTGTTGACGCAGCGGTTCTGGGAGAAGGGCGGGCTACGCAACGCCCTGATGCACGCCATGGGCATCACGGTGGAGGAGGCGAAGGCGCTGGAGGAGTCGTGGCTGGACCTGGATGTTCCTTCCGTCTATACCCGAATCCAGGAGGCCCTTGGAGACCGCATTCTCGTGGACAAATGTCCCCACTTGTGCGCGGACGCGGCGGCGTTGGCCCGGCTGACCCACTGGTACCCGGACGCGAAGTTTGTCTGGATTGTCCGCCACCCGGGCTCCGTGATCCGTAGCATTCAGCACATGTCCCACCACGAGGTACTGTTGCAGGGCTACGACGCCACGCCCGACACGCTTTGGCACATGGGCAACAAGAACATCGAGGACTTCCTGGCGACGGTGCCGGCCCAGCAGTGGGTTCGCCTGCAATACGAGGAGCTTGTGATGGAGCCGGAGGCGACGATGCGCAGGGTGCTGGATACGCTGGGGCTCGAATTCGACCCGGCGGTCCTGGAGCCTTACACGGGCGATCGCATGCGGGAGGGACCCCCCGGAGCGCGGCCGGTCGGCGACCCCAACATGGCCAGCCATGGGCGCATCCGGCCCGAATTGGCGACCAAGTGGCTGGCTGGCTTCGACGCCAGCACGGTGGACGATGCCACCCGGGCCATGGCAGCCCAGTTTGGGTATGATCTGGATGCGCTTGGGCCCCCACCGATGAAGGCGGTCACCGCCGGTATGGAGGATTTGTGGGAGACCATGCGCCGCCTGGAGGGTCGCCTTCGCGCCCCGACCGACCTGGATGCCGCCGAGGGCCGTCGCTTCCTGCTACGTACCCTGGCGGCGAGCATCGACGCGTGCGTGGAGCAGGACGACTTCATCCACCCCACCCTGATGCAGGCAGAGGGACCTACACGCAAGATGTTCGCTGACTGCCCCGACGCCGACTACCGACGGGCATCGATCCAACTCAAGGACGGCGCCATGTACCGCATCTACGGCACCGTCCCCGCAGGCACGACCCATGTGGGCATCCACCTGTACCGCCGTGGCGGCATGCCCGGCCGGAGCCTGGATGACGCCCAGTGGGGCGTGGACCCGACGCCGGGTGGACGTTTCGAGGTGCTCCTGCACGGCCCCGGTGCCAGCCTTCCCGGCGCGGCGATCGAGGCCGCCACCGCCACCTTCGAAGGCCATGGGGACGAAACGACGCTGCTCATCCGACAATATTTCACCGACCGCGCGGCCCAGGCCCCTCTAGTTGTGGACATCGAGCGCCTCGACGCGGGCCGCCCGGCGGCCCTGTCCCCGGAGCGCATGTCAGCGGGCCTCACTCGCGCCAAGCGGATGCTGGAGAGCGTGGTGGAGCGAACGGTTGGAACCTACGAGCGATCCCACCAGGCGGCACTACACCGCTTCATCGACGTTCCCGCCGACGCGCTCTTCCCGACGAAGGGCAACGAATACCGCGCCGCATGGTTCAGCCTCGCCGAGGACCATATCATGATCATCCGCGGCCGCCTGCCCAAAGCCCGCTACTTCGGGTTCTGCCTCTACAACCAATGGCTGGAGAGCTTCGATTACGAGCGCCACCGCATCCAGATCAACCACGAGGCGATGGCCAGCAAGGAGGATGGCACCTTCGAGGTCGTCGTGGCGCCCAAGGACCCGGGACACCCGAACTGGCTCGACACCGCCGGCCACGCCAGCGGGTACGTCGTGGCACGCGCCCTCCACGCGGACGGGATGCCTCAGCTTGACGTGCAGGTCGTGACCCGCGCCGACTGGGAGCAACGCCGCCCCGCCATCTCGGCGTAACCGGGCTCCCCGGGGGTCACGTGGCGAGTCCGGCATGTCGGGCCATACGCGCCGATGGGTCGCCTCTTGAAACCGAGAATGTAGAAAAAACGAAAAAAAGCAACGTTGGCGCTGACTATGCGGATACCACGACGAGGCCACGCATCTGCTGGTTTACGTGCGGCTGGCAGTAGTAGCTGTAAATGCCAGGCTCCGTGAACTCAACGGTGAACGTGGACTCGCCGGTGGCGCCGGTCTCCTGGTCGATGGTCGACAGGAAGCCACTGGCAAAGCCGGACTGGGGCCCGAAGCTGTGGGCACCCTGGTTGACCGTGTGGCAGCCCTGGGTGAACGTCCACTTGACTGCCTCGCCCACCGAGATGAACGTTAGCGGGTTGCCCGTGGAGTCGTCGCGGAAGCGGGTGTTGCGAACGTCCACCGTCGCGCCGATGCGTGCGTCCGAATCCCCGCGGTCGTCCACATGGCAGTGGATTGCAGCATCGATGGGAGCCGAAGCCATGACGACGACCGTCGTGGCGAGCGCGGAGAGCAGAAGGGCCCGGACTTTGATTCTTGAAAGATTGTGCACGATGCAACCACCTACGCGCACAGCGATTGGATTGTTTTTAGAGTTGACCGGGCGACAGCGGGGCGCCATCCGGCGCCAAGACCCGGACCTGCGCTCGGCCCGAAGTGAGCACGTGGCCACCCTGCCAGTCAAGACCGCGAGGGGACGGACCCGGGACGTTCCTCGTGCAGCGGCGCGACCAGTACCCAGGACATTCATGGGCGCCGTCGGCCTGTCCCGCGATCCTTTGCAAGAGCTGCGACGACGCCCGGGCGCCATGGCCCCGCCCGTGCGGACGGACCACGCCCTCCCTCGCGGGCACGCGAAGCCGGAGGTGTAGGCGAGCGTCGCCGGCCAAGTTCCGGTTCCCCTCCCTCGCGGGCACGCGGAGCCGGGCGGTAGGCTGCGCCTGCGGCCGCATCCGTTAACGAACCAGCGGCAGCGGATCGACGGGGCCCGGGCCCCAGCGGGGCTGCATCACACTCTGCAACCCGCTTGTCACGCACACCTGGAAGCAGACATCCGGCGCCATGCCGACCGGGTTGCCCGCCACATAGGGCGTGTCGCCAAAGCCATCGCCTGTGCGGTCCTCGCCTTCGTAGTCGCTCCAATAATTGCCGCCCAACAGCAGGCCGCCCACGACGTTGGGGCCCACCCCAGGCACGGTGGACCACAGGTTGCCCGTCGACGCCGTGTTCACATTGGCGTTGCGGCTGTTGTCGAACAGGTTGTCGAAGATGCTGTTGTCGTCGGCGTTCTGCAATTGGAGGCCCGTCGCGTGGCCGGAGACCACGTTTGAGGACACGACGTTGGCGGCGGAGCCCGACAGGAAAATGCCCACCGTCTGGCCGTCGCCCACGATGTCATTCCCGCGCAGCGCCGTACCCGATGTGCGCTCAAGCGTGATCTCCCCCAGGTGGTTTCCCTCGATGGTGGCCCCTGCGGCGTGCACGCGGAGTGCACCGATGGCGTTGCCAGCGATCGCTAGGCCAGAGGCCGGCGCATCCAGCTCATGCAGCCACATCTGCGTGAACGTGCTGTTCGTGAACGCGGCATTCGTGATCGAGCGGTGCACCCGCAAATGGGTGGCGTGGTTGTTGTTCCAGTCCCACTCCTCCAGGTTCCTGGCCGACAGGTAGCTGATCGGGGCCCCGGCGACGGGAAGGAAATCGTTGTGCTCGACGGTCCATGCTGCGCCTTCATAGTTGGCGGAGGCGTAGTAGGTGTTGCCACGAATGTCCACGTTGTCGGCTCGCACCCAGCCCCAGCCGTGGATCACGTTGTCCTGGATGACAAGCCCGTTCGTGTTGATGAACGTCATGCTGTTGCCGAGCGTGGCGAAGGTGTTGCGCTCCAACCGGATGTTGTCGCCCGTGGGAAAGCTCTCGACAACCAAGCCCGTACCTTCGCCCTCGAACACGCTGTCACGAATCGTCAGGTTGTCGACATTCCGCGCGAAAATGCCTTGATCGTAGCGGTCCACACCGCCCAGCAAGTGCACGTTGTCAAGGACCAAGTGTGCGTCAAGGTTGTAGAGCACCACGTTTGCTACGCGAATGCCCTGAGGCGCCGTGGCTGAGATCGTCAAATCCGCGATCACGTATGGGTCAGCTGCGGTGCCGCTGCCCGGCCAGCCGTTGGCCGCCGCCTGGGCCGCAAGGTCGGCGTCGCCGTCAATGTCGATGGCGGGTTGCGCGTTCGCAGCGCTGGGTGATGGTGCCAGGGTGACGACCACCAAGCTGGCGATAAGAAGGACATGGAGTCGCAGCGAGGCCATTGCGGGGGGGCAAGCGGCAATCGTTGATTAGTCGTTCTAGGCTAGATCACGCGCTGCGCAGGGGATTGCCTGCTCAGGTCCACGGGGGCCGGCCAAGGTCGTCAAACCGCGGCTGCCATCTCGGTCCGCACGGCGCGCCCGGTCTTCTTGACCTGCTCGAGACCGTCTTGCGGTCCCACGGGTTGATGGTGCGCAGGTCCACGACTTCGCAACTGTTGTTGCCCGCCTCAGCCGGCTACCGACATCCCGCTCACGACGGGGGGCCAGGAGTGAAGCGCCGCCTTGTTCGCCGTCCGCAGGTCGCCGGCAGGGGCTCGCAGGCGGCCCGAGGAATGGGGGCCTCTTCACAATAGACATCTGGCTTGCGTTGAACCCCCCGCACGATGGATGGCTGGAAATTCCAGCGATTCAAAAAGTGCTTCAGGTAATTGTTCGCAGAAACCCATCTCGTTTTGAGGAACTCGTGTTCTCGAACCAAATCCCTCAGAGTTCGAATCCCTGGTTCAGCAATGTAGACCTCCTGCAATTCACCTGCCTGATACTTCTTCGCCAACCGCGTGGCATCATCGTCGTCCGATTTCTTCCCAACAGGACCTTTCCGGGGCGGAATCACTGCCATCGCCTTCACGCCTTGGGCCCGGAATAAGTCCATCATCCATTCGTGAACACTGCAAACCTCCAAAACGAAGTCATGATCAGGGTAGGCCTTCGCCAACCTGGTCAAAGCAGCTCGCGTGCTTGGAATTCTCCTCGGGTTCACCAGGGTTTGATCCCAGTGACGAACAACGTACGTACAACTCGCCTTATGCGCATCAATGGCAACCACGGGCTTCACGTTTTTCACC
>JBFIJP010000141.1:0-9844 GCA_041600695.1 Thermoplasmatota archaeon
CTGGCGGAGGTGCACGACTGCTTCACGATCGCGGAGATCCTCGCCACGGAGGACCTGGGCCTGGTGCCCAAGGGCCTAGGCGGCCCCGCCGCGGCGGCTGGCGACACGGACCACGGGGGCCACGTCGTCGTGAACCCCAGTGGCGGCCTCAAGGCGAAGGGCCATCCGCTGGGGGCTACGGGAGCCGGGCAGGCGGTGGAGGTGTTCGAGCAACTGCGCGGCCAGGCGGGCCGGCGACAGGTTGAGGGCGCTCGCGTGGCGCTGACGCATAATGTGGGCGGCAGCGGCGCGACGTGCGCAGTCCACCTCTGGGAGGTGGACCAGTGAGGAGCGATGCTGGGGCCTGGACTGCGGCCCACAAGGGCCGCACGACGGGCGGATCGGGTGCGACGTGCGCGGTTCACCTCTGGCACGGGGAGGGCGCATGAGCGATCAAGCCGGCGAGCCCGAGACGGTCCCCGTCCCGCTGCGCGCCAGCGTCACGGTCCCGCCGACCCTGCGCCACGGCGATCGGCTGGTCTGGCGCTTCGACCAGGACCCCCTGACGGCTGCGTGGGACGCGGTCGCAACCGTTGGCCTGCGCCCTGGCTTTGGACTGAAGGCAGCAGGAATCGAGTTGCCGGACTGGTGGCTGGCGGCCGCCCGCATCGAGTTGAAGGACGACGCGTCCCTCGAGTTGGCCCTTCTCGACACCCCCGCGGGCCCCGTCGTCAGCCTCCATCCGGCTGGCGTGGCGGTCGATCCCGCCGACCTGGCGAAGGCGGCCCTCGAAGCCGCCGCCAAGCTCAGCGACGACGAAGTGGCCCGGCTGGAGAAGGCGCGAGCGCCGGCGCCGCGGGAAGCGGATTTCCCGCTGGGCGCCCACGTTCCCCTCGCCCGCCACCAGCAGGTCACGGCGGAGCGCCTGGTCCTGCCGCCTGGAAAGGTGCTCGCGTGGACCCGCATCGCCAGCGGCCCCAGCGAGTTCGGCCGCCTGCTGGAAGCCCACGGTCCCTACCACGTGGTGCTGGTCAACCTGCCCCCCCAGGAGCACGGCGGGCCCGAGGGGCGCACCGTCGGCCTGTGGGCTGGCGCCGGTGCGCCTGCGGTCGGGGCCGAGGTTCGCCCCACGCTGCGGCGGCTGTTTCCCCAGCAGGGCACGTGGCGGTATGGGGCGGCGTTCAAGCCGGTGGCTCTACAGGAGTAGCCGCCCCCAGCAGGGCGGATAGGCGACTGCACGCGGGCAACGTCGTTTACCGAGTGGTTAATAACCGATTGGTGCTGAACCGATTGGTATGCTTCGCGGCATCGCCCCTCCCGACCAGTTCCTGGACCGGCGCCGCGCGCGCGACGACCTCCAACGGCTCATCCGTGACGGGCACAACATCCTCCTCTACGGCGAGAGGCGCGTGGGAAAAAGCAGCCTTCTGCGCGCGCTCCAGGCGGAAATGACCGACATCCCAACCCTGCGGGTGGACTGCCTCTTCGTTTCCGACCCCCAGGACCTGGCGCGGGAACTTCTCAAGACGCTCTCCGCATCCGGACTGGCCAAGACGGCCCGCTTCCTCGACTGGGCGAAAAACGCCGCCCGGGGCATCGAGGTGGTGCTGGAGGTCGACGACGAACGCGTCGTCGGCGTCCTGCGCCCGGGCACCCCGCCGCCGCGGGCCCTGGAAGACGTCCTCTCGTTTGTCGCCCGCATCGCCGCCAAGATGCCGCGCATGCTGGTTGTTCTTGACGAGTTCCAGGAGGTCATGGCATGGGACGACGCCACCGTCGCCCGCATTCGCCACGTCGCCCAGGAGCACGGCCAACTCCAGTGGATTCTCAGCGGCAGCCAGCCCAGTGTCCTCCTCGGGCTGACCAGGCGCCGCGAACCGTTCTGGCAGCAACTGGTTGAGTACCAACTCGGAGGCATCGACATCGCGGACCTCGCCCAGGACCACGCGACCCGGTACGGGCTCCCGATTGAGGCGGACGCCCGGGAGTTCCTCGCCGAGCGATTCGGCGACCGGACGCAGCAGTTGATCGAGGTGGTGCGCATCGCCCGGAACCGTGCGAAGCATGCGATCACACGGGACGACCTGGAGGCGGCCATCGAGCAGGCGCTGCTTGACAACCGCAGCCAGTTCGAGCGCCTGCTTCGCCTCGCCGACACCCCGATGCGCCGCCGCCTGCTGCTTGCCCTCGCCCGCCACCCGCCGGAGCACGTGACGGGACAGGATTTCCTGCGCGACCACCGGTTGGGCTCGGGCGGCGGGGTGCTCAAGGCGTTGAAGGTCTTCCAGGACAGGGAGATTCTGGGCGAGGACCGGCGCTTTCTGGACCCCCTGTTCAAGGAGTTCCTGCGGCGCCACTAGGCCCGCGCGCGCCTACGCTTCCTCAGGAGGCTCAGCCACCTCGCCTCCCGCAGGTTCCTGCTCGGAAACCTCCGGCTCCGGCAGGGTGGTGCAGTCCCGCAAGAACCCCTGCCAGTCCTCGTTCAACCCATCTCGCGCCACCGCAGCCGCCTCAACGTCCGCCGGCTCCTGGGTCCGCTGCGCCTTCGCCCACGCCACGAGGGCGTCCGTGAACGCCCTGAAGTCGCCCTCCACCTGCTCGGCGGCGCTGCCGAGGGCTTCCATGCCTTCCCAGTCGGCCTTGGCGACGAATCCCCTGCTGAGTTTGACCCAGCCTTGGAAGGCCATGGGGTGTTCGTGGTCGTGCTTGGCGGCGCCGAGGGCGGCCAGGGTGGCTTGCCACGCTTCCAGGGGCTTGCCGAGGGCAGCCTCCGCTCGGCCGAGGCCCAAGAGCACCTGCACAACCTGCGTGTTGGCGCCGATCTTCTGGAACACGGCCAACGCCTGGGCCAGCCATTCGTGCGCCTTGGCCGGGTCGAGGTGTTGCTCTGCCAGAAAGCCAAGGTTCCCCATGTGGGTTCCCTCGTTGCGGCGGTCGCCAATCTCCCGACTGATCGCCAACGCCGCCTCGTAGTACTCGATGGTCTTGCGGGCATCACCCAGCGCCGCGGACGCCAACCCCAGGCTCCCCAATTCGGCTCCTTCGCCGCGGCGGTCGCCGATCTCCCGACTGATCGCCAACGCCGCCTCGTGGTGCTCGATGGCCTTGTGGGCATCACCCAGCGCCCGGCACGCATTCCCCAGGTTTCCCAAACCGTTGCTTTCGCCGCGGCGGTCGCCGATCTCCCGGGCCACCGCCAACGCCTCTTCGTAGTGCGTGATGGCTTGGCGGGCGTCCCCGAGATGCGCGTACGCGAGGCCCAGGTTCCCCAAGTGCGCTCCCTCCGCGCGGCGGTCGCCGATCTCCCTGGCCACCGCCAACGCCTCCTCGTAGAACGTGATGGCTTGGCGGGCGTCCCCGAGCGCCGCGTACGCGTTGCCCAGGTTCCCCAAGTGGTTCCCCTCGCCGCGGCGGTCGCCGATCTCCCGCGCCACCGCCAACGCCTCCTCGTAGAACGTGATGGCTCGGCGGGCGTCCCCGAGATCCGCGTACGCAAGGCCCAAGTTCCCCAGGCCGGCTCCCTCGCCGCGGCGGTCGCCGATCTCCCGCGCCACCGCCAACGCCTCCTCGTGGTACGTGATGGCTCGGCGGGCGTCCCCGAGCGCCGCGTACGCAGTGCCCAGGCTCCCCAAGTCGTTCCCCTCGCCGCGGCGGTCGCCGATCTCCCGCGCCACCGCCAACGCCTGCTCGTGGTACGTGATGGCTTGGCGGGCGTCCCCGAGATCCGCGTACGCAGTGCCCAGGTTTCCCAAGTGGGTTCCTTCGGCGCGGCGGTCGCCGAGCCGGCGACATGCCTCCACGGCCCGCCCTAGCCAAGCGATGGCCTGCCGGCGCGGCAACCGCAGGTCCCCGCAGTACACGGTGGCGCCGGGGTAGTCGGCCACCAGCCGCAGCGCATCCTCCGACGCGTCAGCGTGCTTCGATGCCCACGTGAAACCCGCCTCGATGTTGGGCCACTCAGCATCGAAGAGACGCAAGGCGGCGACGACGTTGTCGCCGCCCTTCAGGTAGGTTTGGGAGGTCAGGTGGCCGACCTCCAGGAAATGCTGCGCATGCCGCAACCCCGCCTCATCCGCCTCGCCACCCTCCATGCGGGCCCTGGCGAAGTCCGCGAGAAGGTCGTGCAGCCGGTGGCGGCCGGTTTGGGGGTCAACGGCGACGAGGCTCCTGCGTTCCAGGTAGCCGAGGGCGTCCTGGGCCTCGTCGGCGTCTTCCATAGCCCACACCGCCTGGGCGGCCATCCACCGGAAGCTGTGCTCGAAGACCCCCAGCAGCCGCCACAGGCGCTGGTGGGCCTCGTCCAGTTGGTCGTAGCTCAACTGGAACGCCGCCTCCAGGTTCAGGTCCGGGTTGTCGGTCGCCAGGGCCCGCAGGCGGCGGACCCGGTCGGCCAGGCGGGCCTCGTAGTCGGCCACGCGCAGACCCTCCGTGGTGGCCAGGTGGGTGGCCGCGATGCGCAGCGCCAGGGGCAGGTGGCCGCACAGGGCCGCGATGGCCTCGGCGCGCTCGCCGACGCGGGGGCAGATGCGATGCAGCAGGGCGCGGGCGTCCTCCGGGGCCATGACGTCCAGGTTGTGGCGGCTGATACCCGCCAGTTGCAGGCGCCGGCGGGAAGTGATGAGTACCAGGGATGGCCCCGGCGGCAGGAGTGGTTGCACCTGCTGCTCGTCGCGGGCGTTGTCCAGCAGGAGCAAGAGCCGCCGCTGGCGCAGTTGCTCGCGGTACACCGCAGCCACCTGTGCCGCATCGGCGTCCCGCAGCGCCGGCCCCATGTCCGCGTCGAGGGTGGTCAGGATGCGCCGCATGGCGTCGATGGGCGCCACGGGGTTGCTCTTGGTGCCGTCGAGGGCCACCTCGATGTGGCTGTCCGGGTAGCCGTCGGCGACCGTCTGGGCGAACTTGAGCGCCAGTTGGGTCTTCCCGACGCCGCCCATGCCGGCTAGGCCGCAGATGGCGACTCCCTGCCCCGCCGCGACCGAGGCCGCCAGCGCCTCCAGGTCGGCGGCGCGGCCCTCGAAGTCCGGCACCGGGGCGCTGAGTTGGTAGGGGGCCGACCGGAGCATCTCACGGTGCTCCAGGATCGCCTTGGCCGCCTCAGCCGTCAGTTGGACCACCACGTTGCCGTCGCCCGTGACCACGGTGCAGTCGACCATCTCACCCGTGTTGCCGACGCTCCGATGGCCGGGGCGGGCTGAGCCGGAGGCCTCCGGCCACGGGTCGAGGCGGATTTGCCCTGACTCCAGGGCTGCGGCCAGGCTCAGCGCATCCTGCGGGTTCCACTGGCCACCCAGCAGCCGCGCAAGGGCTGAGTCCAGCCCGGCCTTGCTCACGGTCTCTCCCCCCGGCCGTCGCCGCGCCGTGCCGGCTGCTCGACGCGATTCCCCTCGCCCGTGATGATGGTGCTGTCGCGGATGATTCCCGTGTTGACCACACTTCGGTCGCCGCCCCGGGCCGAACCCGTTGCCTGGAGGATGGCCTCTGCCTCCTGCTGCCACAACTGCGCCATGTGGGGCGCCGCCTCAAGCGCGCGGCGTACCTGGAGTCTCAGCGCCGCCAAGGCGTCCGGGTCCTGGGGGGCGGCGGCAGCGTCCGCGGCAGCCGCGTCCAGTCGCTCGGGCTCCGGCGCCGAACCCCGAACCCGGTCCCATAGCCCGCGGGCACGCTCGATCACTGCTCCTCCGAAACGCCTGGTGGCCTCCCGCACCGCCTCATCCCCGCCGGTGACCAGGTAGGGCAACAGGGGAGCGAGGGCTTGCGCGATGGGTTGGGCGGCTTCCAGCATGGGCTCTCCGGCGCCGGCCAACCGGCGCACGGGGCGGTATCGCCAGGGCCGCAATTAAGGCAGCCCGCGGCGGTGCAAGTCAGGTCCCATCCCGGTCAGCCCGGTGCCTGCCACACGCTCTGGCGGGCGCTGGTAAACCATCCACCTGCGCGGGAGCAGGTTTCTTGTGACTGGCGGAGCCTGGGCGCCCATGAAGCCCTTGCAGGCCGCCTTGGTCGGCGGCGCCGTATCTCTCGTGAGCCTAACGTTGGTGGCACCCGCGGCCGAGGCGGCCCCCGTCTGCGGCCCCATGGGTGGCAACCAGATCATGAAGACCCGCACTTGCGTCAATCCCGATTGGGCGCCGGAGTGCGCGGCGTACACCGAATACTGGCAGTACGGCGGCCACTACGGGTACATGTGCTACGGCGTCGGGGGCGTGGGGGGCGGCGACCCACGCAACTGGACGGTTGAGGACATCCTGGGCCTGGCCGGGGACGTCATCGACGACCGCTTGCCCGTGTGCAGCAGTTATGGGAACCAGCCCGCCAACTACCGCGTCTGCGTTGATCCGCGCAGCTCCTGCCGGGTCGAGGTGACGGTCGAAGTGCTGCGGGACGAAACACGCGGCTGTGCATAGGACGACGACCTGCGTGCCTCACTTGCCTCCACGCCGGGTGCCCGGTACCCCGGCCGCGCCTGATGTTCGGGGCCATCCGCAACGGCTAGGATGCCGCCTCCCGCTCGTACGTCGTGGTCTCCTGGCTACCCCACCTCGTCCTGCCGCTGCTGGTGGGCCTCGCCTTCCTGCCGGTCGAACGCCGACGGCTGCTCCTGCTGGCGCCCCTCGTCTGGGTGGCTGATGCCGACTACGCCATCCAATCCATCCACCGGGCCGCCACCCACAGCGTGCTCATCCCCGCCGCCCTCGGCGTGGCCCTGGTTGTCCTCTGGCGGCGACGCGACCCCACCAGTCAATTCGTTGAATTCGCCACCCGGCCCGGTGCCCCGTCCAACCTGCTGATCGCCGCCTACTACCTGTCAAGCCACCTCATCCTGGACCTCTTCCAGGGCGGCGTCGTCCTCTTCTGGCCCTTGAACAACACCAACTTCTACCTCGCCTACCAGATTCTCCTCGACACCCAGAACAACACGTTCGTCGCCGGCGGCACCGCCGGCACCAGCCAGGGGGCACCGTCCCTCTCACCCGTGTACCCCTGGTTCAGCACCCGGGACATGGCGTACATTGGCTTCCTTGGCGCCTTTGCTGCCGCCTGGCTGGCCGTGCGTTACGCCAAACGGGGCCCGATGCGCCCCGTCAGGGTCGAACGACGGGCGCGCCTTGCCCCTGAACCGGAAGCGGTCGGCTCCGCAGCGGCCACCACGGCACTGGGGCCGTCGGGCGAAGGGGACGCCGGCGCTGCCGCGGCGACCCGCAAAGAGTAAACGCACCGCCTCCCACTGGACCCACGTGCGAGCCGCCAAGGCACTTCTCGTTCTCCTGGCCACCATCCTGGCGGGCTGCTCCGGCAGCAGCGATCCTGTCGACGACGACGGCGACGGGCTCCTGGACGCAGACGAGCTGAACGGCTGGTTCATCACCATCGATCTGGTGGGCATGCGCGTCCAGCGGCACGTCACCAGTGACCCGACCCTGCCGGACACCGACGGCGACGGCGTCCTGGACACCTTCGAATTCGGCCTGGGACTCGACCCCCGCTCCCGGGACACGGACGAGGACGGCCTCAGCGACTGCGAAGAGACCTTCCACTCGGTGCTCGCCGAGTGCGAAGACCCCGACTGGGAGGGCCAAACCGACGGCGGGCTCGGCACCATCGGCAACAACGCCGACAGCGACCCCGGCTTCGGCCGCTACATCAACAACGTCCTCGGCTACGACGACCAGACCGGCACCCTCAACGCCGGATCCGTTGGCTGGGGCGATGGCATCCCCGACGGCAGCGAAATCCACGGCTACACCGTTGTGCTTGCCAACAACGTCACCGTCAACGTCCGCAGCGACCCCCTGCGCAAGGACACCGACGGCGACTTCCTGGAAGATGGCGAGGAAGCCCTCATCTACGGCTCCCACCCACAGATTCCCGACACCGACAAGGACGGCTGCGTCGATGGCCTCGATCTTTTCCCCTCGTTTGAGGAACGCTTCGACTTCGGGCTGCAAAGCCTGCAACTGACGCGATCTGCCAACGTCTGGCTCCACATGCGCGTCGTCGACAGCCTCCAGGACTCGCCCGGCGGCGAGGCGGGCCTGTCCGTTCCCGCCAACCAGGTGGTCGATTTGCAAGGCGTCGCCGGCGAGGCCGTGCGCCCGGCCCAATGCTCCTTCGTCCCCTATGATCCCTGGGTCCGAATGGAACTCATCGCCTACGCCGTGCACGCCGACCGCCTCGAGCGCCTCGACATTGGGTCGCAAACCAACCCCGAGAACACATTCAAGCTGTGGTGGAACGTCCGCTCCAGCGAGTTCGCTTGGGACCCCGAAATCGAGCGCTTCAACGGCCCCCTGACATGGGCCGGAACAGAAGGGAAACTCACCTTCCAGCCCCGTGTCCTCACTCCTGGCGGTCAAGCTTCGTAACCAGAACCCTTAAGGTAAACAGGGAAGTCTGAACCTACGAAAACGGGTGGCTCCTGTGGCGTCACTCGCTGCTATAGAAACCTGGTGAATCCATGACGTCCAAGGTCCTTCGGAAGACAATTCTCGGCGGTGTGGCGGTGTTGACCGTCATCGCCCTGCTCATGCCGTCTGCCGCTGCGCAGACTTCTTTCCCGCCGCAGTTCACGATCAGTACGCCAACCATGAACCCGCAGGCACCGATTGCCCCCGACACCGGAACGGCGGTTGTGACGGTCCCGTGGACCTACAGCTTCCAATCCCGCGGTTCGGAACTCTCGTCGCTGGCGTCCTCGTCGGTGCAGTTGCAATGGGAGCAGCCCTCGTGCACGAACCCCAACGTGGTCATCACGGGCGCACTCGCCGAGACGATTACGATTGGCGGAACCCCGCCGGAGACAAGCTTCTCTGGCGACTCCAAGTTCAACGTCCAGGTCACCCAGGATGCGCCCGGTGAGACGCCCATTCTGTGCAGCTTCAAGGGCAAGGTCCTGGCTGCCTTCGGAAACCAGGTGCCCGAGACCTCCACGGCCACCGGCACCATCAACGTCTTCGCGAAGTACCTTGGCCTGATCAGCGCCAACATCCCGACGACGATCAAGCAAGCTGGCCCGCAGAAGCAGATCCGCTACGACATCGAGTTGACCAACCTCGGCAACGCTCGCAGCAACATCGACTTCCAACTCGGCAGCGACCCGTCCGGCGGCTGGAACCCCGTGCCCCCGACCCAGATTGTCATGGAGTCCCCGGCGCAGGGCGGTACCGAGACCTCGAAGACGGTCGGCTTCCTCGTGTCCACGCCCTTCAAGAACGGCTGGAACAACCAGGAGACCACCTTCCAGCTTCGCATCACGCCCATCAGCACCAAGGACCCTGAGCAGGTCGGCCAGACCGTGGCCGTCAACGTCCTGGCCCGCGTGCGCGGTGTCTACGTTCCGACGCTGGAACCTGTTGTCCTGCTGGGCGCAGTCGTGGGCGCGGCGCTCATGGCCCGCCGCCGCTTCGACGACGAAGAGTAGATCGACCCAGGCTATTCATCAGGCCACTCATCCTCGTCCTCCCCTAGTTCCCTCTCTCTTTTGTTTCCCTGGGTGCTTGCCGTGATTCTCCGAGCCGCTATCATCCTGAACTTGGGCTTGGCCCTCCTTGCCGTCACGCCAGCGGCTGCTCAGGACGAGGCCTTGGGGGTCCTCTACGAGTTTGACGTGGAGGTGGATTACGGGCCGCACGAGGTTCCCATCAATGGGGCAATCAACGTCCCCATCGTTTTTCATGATCGAAGCCGCGACACGCCTACCGCTTTCCTTCCGGAAGGCTCCTCGCAAGTGCCGATCTTCATGCATTTCGTGGATTGGGAGGTGACGTCCCTCTTCGACAACGATCGGGGATGGGTTGCCCTGCCGGTGACTGGTTTTGCGTCCACGGCTGGCGACGAACGCGAGGTCACGCTGACGGTCCTTGCGGGTCCC
>JBFIJP010000142.1:0-9839 GCA_041600695.1 Thermoplasmatota archaeon
ATTGTTCGACTTCTGCAACGTCCGCTCCGAGGTGGTTTTCAACATGTTCAGCGAGGACATGCAACCCACCGAGTGGACCCAGATCGCCGAGCGGGCGGCGTGGCACCTCAACAACGGCGCCGACGGCGTCGTGATCCCCCACGGCACCGACACGCTCGGCTACACCGCCGCCGCCCTGGCATTCTGTCTCAAGGACCTGCGCGGCCCCGTCGTGCTGGTGGGCGCCCAGCGAAGCAGCGACCGCCCCAGCAGCGACGCCGGCCTCAACCTGTTGGCGGCCGCGCGGGTGGCGATCCAGGCTGAGCTAGGGGAAGTGGTGGTGTGCATGCACGAAACCAGTGACGACGCGAGCGTTGCCATCCACCGCGCCACACGGGTGCGCAAGATGCACACCAGCCGCCGCGACGCGTTCCAATCCATCAACGTGCCCCCCATCGGGCGGGTGAAGGGCAAAGAGGTCGTCCTCGACCAGCCGTACCGCCACGCCGCCACCGGACCCACCGTCGTCGACGCCGTTTGGGACGAGGAGGTCTCCATGATCCTCTCCTACCCTGGTCTATGGCCGGAGCACATCGAAGACGTGGTCAAGAAAGCCACCGTCATCGTCGGCACCGGCCTGGGCCATATCGCCCGCCGCTGCCTGCCGGGCATCGAGAAGGTCATCGAGCGGGGAGCCCATGTGGTCATGGCGAGCCAGTGCATCAACGGCCGTACCAACATGAACGTCTACTCGACGGGCCGCGATCTGCTCAAACTGGGCGTCCTGCCCGCCCGCGACATGCTGCCGGAGGTCGCCTACATCAAGATGATGTGGATTCTCGGCCACACCCAGGACCCCGATGAGGTTCGCCGCCTGTTCCTGACGGATGTGGCGGGCGAGATGGGCGCCTGCACCGATCCGCTGAGTTTCGGTCATGTGCAGCAGCCGGAGGTGCCCCAGTGACCGCCCCGGCCCTGGACGGCGCCGAAGCGGCACGGCTTGCCACGGGCGGCGAGCTGGACTACGCGGCCATCGGTTTCCGCTGCGGCCTGGAGATCCACCAGCAGCTCGACACGGCCAAGATGCACTGTGACTGCCCCAGCGAGGTCATCGACCCGGAGCGCGTCGCCGAGTTGACGGTTGCACAGTTCGACCGGCGCCTGCGGGCGACCCAGAGTGAACTCGGAGATGTGGACGTGGCCGCCCGCGCCGAAGCCCGCCGTCGCCGCTCGTTTCGCTATCTGGCCCAGCGCGGCCACGCCTGCCTCGTCGAGCTCGTCGAGGAACCCCCCCACCCCCTCAATGCCGACGCTCTTGACGTGACGCTCCAGGTGGCTGGCCTCGTGGAGGCCCGGCCCGCCGCGGAGGTGCACGTCATGCGAAAGACCGTCATCGACGGCAGCAACACCAGCGGCTTCCAGCGTACCGCCCTGGTGGCCACAGGCGGCCGGATCGACGCCGAGGGAGGCGATGTCGGCGTTTGGACCATCGCCGTCGAGGAGGACTCGGCCCGTAAGTTCGAGGAGCAGTCGGGCCTGGTCACGTACACGCTGGACCGACTCGGCATCCCCCTGATCGAACTCGCCACGGCCCCCGACATCAAGGATCCCCAGCACGCCCAGGCCACCGCCCGCCGCATCGGTTCGCTCATGCGGGCTACTGGCCGCGTCAAGCGGGGGCTTGGTACCATCCGGCAGGACCTCAACGTCAGCGTCGGGGTTGGCGACCGCATCGAGATCAAGGGCTGCCAGGACCTCCGGGCGGTGCCCCGGGTCATCGAGAACGAGTGCCGCCGGCAACTCTGGCTCCACCACGTGCGTTGCGAACTGGAGTCACGCGGATTCGGGCCGGATGATGTGGAGGGCCCCGTCGACGTGTCCGATGTCTTTGCTTCCAGCCAGTCCAAGGTGGTCAAGTCCGCCCTGAAGTCGAAGGGTCGCGTGCTTGCCCTCGCCCTGCCCAAGTGGGCGGGTCTCGTGCAAGGCGCCAGCAAGGACGGGCCCCGAATGGGGCGCGAGTTCGCCGACCACGCCAAGGTGGCAGCAGGCGTGCGGGGCGTCTTCCACAGCGACGAACTGCCCGCCTACGGCATCGAGATCGCGGAAGCGGAGGGCGTTCGCAACATGCTGGGGCTGGGCCCGCAGGACGCCTACGTGTTGTGCGTCGAGCAGGCCGCCGTCGCCCGCCGTGCCCTGGAAGCGGTGGCGGAACGGGCGGTTCAGGCGGCCATCGGTGTGCCCCGTGAGGTGCGCGCCGCCCAACCGGACGACTCGACGCGGTTCATGCGGCCCCTGCCCGGCGCCGCACGCATGTATCCTGAGACAGACATTCCGCCGAGTCGCATCGGCTCGGACCGCTGGGCCGACGTGCTTGCCCGGCTGCCTGAACTGCCGGAGGCGAAGGAGGCCCGGTTCGTCCAAACCCACGGCGTGAGCGCCGACATCGCCGCCCAACTGGTGCGGGAGGGCGAGGATGCGGCCTTCGAGGAGTTGGTGGCAGCCGGAGCCGACAAGAGCCTGGTTGCACGCGCCCTCTTGCAGTTCCTGCCGGAGCGCCAGCACCCGGACCGGCTCCGGAGCCGGCTGGCGGAGCTCTTTGCGGCGCTCGCCCGCGGCGACTTCGCCAAGGAAGCACTGCCGGCGCTCCTGGAGGTGCTGGACGACGAGCCCACCATGCCCATCAGCAAGGCCATCGCCAAGGCTGGGGCAGGTGCGGCTGACGCCTCTGCCGTGGACGAGGTGGTGGCTCGCGTGATTGCCCAGCGTCACGACTTCGTCCGCGATCGCGGCATGGCTGCCCTCGGACCCCTGATGGGCCCCGTCATGGCGGAACTGCGCGGCAAGGCGGACGGGCAGGTCATTTCCCAGAAGCTCAAGGCGGCCATCCAGGCGGCTCTACAGGAGTGAATCCGATCAAGGGCGGAATCGGCGTTACCGATTAGACTAAGGCACAGTCCGATATTGCTGGCTGCCTTCGGGCAGGTAGGATCGGATATGAAGACAAACGCCACGTTGGCCATCATCTTGCTCACTCTGGCTTCCCCCGTGCTGGGCGACGGCAGCCTCACCTGTGACCGCAACGACCAGTACACGACGATTGGCGTCATCTACGTCGACGATCACCTGATGAACCCGTCCTCCCACGCGTCCAACACGTTCCCCGCCCCGTACATCTACGCGGAAACCAACATGGTGGCCGGCTTGCAGCGTGAACCGCCGAGCCACAGCCCGGTTGCCAAGCCTGGCGACACCTCCAGTTCCGACGGCTCCGGCCACTGCGGCTACGAGCCCGGAGAGCCAGACCAGTGGCTATTCTGAGCCCGGCTGGGCCCTCCTCCACTATACGCGTTACCGAACAGTCTAAGGCGGATGATGACCTCCTGGTGTTCCGGGCCCGAGGGGCCCGGGGGCTGTCCGCATGAACTTCGTCGCAATCCTCCTGATTGGCATGCTAGTGCCGTGGGCTATCCCGACTGCTGAGGCCAACCACTGCGCGACAGAGGAAGATGTCGTGGCGGCCGGCCTGATCTACGTCGTCGAGGAAGGCCAGTACGTGTACATGGAGAGCAACGGCCAGGGCGGTCTGCAGCGCGGCTCCACCAATTCGGCTGCGGGCAAGACCCTGGGACTGGCAGGTGATTCGGGATTGTGCAGTCACCCGGACAGTATCCTGTTCTAGGGCGTGGCTGCGCTGGTTGCACCGGCCAAGGAACACCAAATGTTCCGAATAAATTAATAGGGTGGAGTCGTCTGGCGAACTCGGCCCTCTGGAGTGAGCGAATCGTGAATTGGAGTTTGGTATTGGCTGCTGTGCTGGCATTAGGCGCCCTGGCATCCGTTTCGCAGGCAGGATGTTCGCCTGATCAGTACAACGACTTTGGACTGTTCTACGTGGACGACGAGCCCACGCCGTATGTGTACATGGAATCCAACGCCGTGGATGGCCTGCAGCGCACCCACGACGGCAACCTGGATGGCCACTGCGCGCACCCCAACCCCGACACCTGGCTGTTCTAGTCCCGCGGCTGGGTTGCGCGGCATTTTCAACCGCGGCTGCCTAGCTCCTGCGTGCGCGATGTGATTCTGGCCAGCCAGTCGCCTCGCCGTCGCGTTTTGCTGGGCCTTCTGCTTGATGATTTCAGGGTCGAGCCGGCCCATGTGGCAGAGGTTGCACCGCGTTCGCTCGCCGTGGGGGATGCCGTAGCCGTCATCGCCCGAAAGAAGGCCCTGGAGGTCAGCGACCGGTTTCCGGATGCCTGGGTGCTCGCCGCGGACACCGTCGTGGCGCTCGGTGACCAGTTGGTAGGAAAAGCCCGGGACGAGGCGGCGCTGCGCCATCACTTGGGCCTCTTGCAGGGCCGAACCCACCATGTTTGGACCGGCCTGGCAGCGGCCTGGGACGGTGCCGCGGTGCAGGCCCGGAGCGTCGTCACGGCCGTCCACATGGAGGTCCTCCCTGCTGATCTGCTGGAATCGTACGTATCGTCTGGCCAGTGGCGGGGCAAGGCAGGCGGTTATGGTATCCAGGATCGGATCCTGGCTCCACATCTGCGCATCCAGGTGGGTCCGTGGAGCAATGTCGTGGGTTTGCCCCTGGGCGCGACGGCGCAGGTCCTGGATGACCTAGGCGTGCCCCACCGGCAGGCCCCCGATGAGGAGGACCTGCGGCGACACAACCCCTTTTAGCCGCCGCTCGGCCTCGACAGGTCCCAGATGCGGCGCGCTGCGTTTCTGCTTGCGGGGGTCGTGCTGGCGGGCTGCCTGGCCGGGCCGCCGGACCTTGAGACGCTGTCGCTGGAGGTGGAAGCTGCCGCACTGGAGTTGCTGGTGCAGGACCACGACCACTTCGGCCCAGGCCACGGCGGGAGTCGCAATGTGGAGCTGGTCGGGTACCACAACGGCGTCGACGACTCCGCCGATCCCAATGCGGTGGCGACGGGGGTGTGGTATACCGAGTTGGCCGTCCACGGCGATCTGGTCTTCATGGTCCGTTCGGGTGCCGCGGGTGGTTTCTCGATCATCAACGTGGCCAACCCTGGCAGCCCCCGCTTCGTCGGGTCGTACGAAGCCCTGCCGGGTGCTGATATTGAGGTGAGTGACGACGGGCGCTGGGCGTTTTTTGCCAGCCAGCGCAACATGCCGGCCGAGATGGCGGCGGCCCTAGGTGCGGCGCACCCGGGGGCGGTGGCTGCACGCGGCATCTCGGTGGTCGACTTGGCCGACCCCCACAATCCCGGCCTTGCGGCGTTCCTGCCCCTTCCCATCAACGGGCCGCACACGATCACCTACCATCGCCACAGCGACGGGCGGGCCTATCTGCTGGCTTGCACGTATGATCTGGTGACGGGCGCTGACGGGTCGGTGACGGGGACGGTTCCGGTTACCCAGCGGGTCTTGGTGCTGCGCGTGGAGGAGCAGGACGTGACGGGAATTCCTGTGGCTCTGAATCCCGTTGCCACGTACCAGTTGTTGGAAAGCGCCCCCGCCGGCAGGCTGTACATGCCGCATGATACCAGTGTGCAGTTTCATCCAGGCACCGGGCAGACGCTCGTCTACGTGGCGTACTGGGACAAGGGCGTGCGCATCCTGGACTGGAGCGACTCGGCCGAACTGCGGGACGTCGGGGCGTGGAATGACTTTGGCCCCAGCAGTCGGGGCAACATCCATCTGGCCCGGCCCTTTGACAGACCTGTGGCTGGTCGCCACGTCACCGTGGCCGAGCCGGAGATCATCGCGGCCGAGGAGACCGGCTACGTCGCATTCCTCGACACTTCCGATCCGGCCGAGCCGTCGACGCTGGGCCGTTGGACGCTGCCGGGGGAACTCATCGTGCAGGCGTTTGAGTTCTCGCCCCACAACTTCGATACCTGGGATGGCCGGGTCGCCTTGGCGCACAACCACGCCGGGCTGTGGGTACTCGGCGTCGGCACCGCCGCCGATTTGGCTGAACCCAAGAGCCTGGGCTTCTACCTCCCGGACATGCCCCGGGTGGACAGTCCACGACCCCAGCCCTACTTCTGGGGCGTCGTGGAGCGCGATGGACTGCTCTACGCCGTGGATGAAGCGACGGGTTTGCACGTCCTGCGCTACACCGGCCCGTAGAAGCCCTGCACGCGCGGCCTTGCCCTCGTCCGCCACGGCTTTGAGTGACGCCCGGGTGCTGCGCCCATGGGGAACTGGATGCTGTACGGCGCCACCGGCTACACGGGGCGCTTGGTCGCCGCGCAAGCGGTACACCAGGGTTTGAAGCCGGTGTTGGCCGGGCGCAGCCAGGAGACCGCCCGGATGGCGGAGCAACTGGGCCTTGAGTTCAGCACTTTCCCATTGGAGCAGGCGAAGGAGCATCTGGCGGGCATCGACGCTGTTCTCCACTGCGCCGGCCCCTTCTCCGCTACCAGCAAGCCGATGGTGGACGCCTGCCTGGCCGCGGGCGCCAGCTATCTGGACATCACCGGCGAGATTGATGTCTTCGAAGCGGTTCTGGCCCGCGACGACGAGGCGAAGGCCGCGGGTGTGGCCCTCTGCCCCGGGGTCGGCTTCGATGTGGTCCCAACCGACTGCGTGGCCGCCCGCCTCAAGGAAGCGCTGCCAGACGCCACCCATCTGGCCCTGGGATTCGACAGCCGCAGCCGCATGAGCCCTGGCACCGCCAAGACGAGCGTCGAGGGACTAGCAGGTGGCGGCCGGGCGCGCCGCGACGGCAAGATCGTCCGGGTTCCCCTGGCCGCCCAGACGCGGGAGATTGACTTCGGCGCCGGCCCCAAGAACGCCATGACGATTCCATGGGGGGACGTATCCACCGCCTGGCACACCACCGGCATTCCCAACATCAGTGTTTTCGTGCCAGCCTCGCCGCGAACGGCGTTGCGGGTTCGTCGGCTGAACATGCTGCGTCCCCTGCTGGGCCTGGGCCCCGTCCAGAACTGGCTGAAGGGCCGAGCCGGCCGGGCACGGGGCCCATCCGATGAGCAGCGCGCCAAGGCGACCACCCACGTGTGGGGGGAAGCACGCAACGCCGCCGGCGATGTGGTCACCGCCCGCATGACGACGGCAAACGGCTACGACGTCACCGTGCACGGCGCACTCGGCATCATGGCAGAGGTTCTGCGCCGCAGCTCCCCTGGGGCATGGACGCCGGCGCGACTGATGGGCGCCGACTTCGCCTCCAGCCTGCCCGGCTCGTCGCCGATCACGATCAGCTAGCACCGCCGGGAAGCCCCACGCCAGCAGCCACCAGGAGCAGCAGCAGGGAGAAGCCTCCCAGCAAGACGGCGCTGGAAAGGCGCACCAGCGGCTTGAACCAGGCCCAGCGCTGGGCTCCGTTGGCAACCAGCCACGAGAACCCGACCACCCAGCCAAAAATGCCCACGAGGAGGCCGGCCATGCCCCACAGGCCCTGGTTTTGCAGGAAGACGTAGCCCCCGCTCAGCCACCAGCCGATCTGGAACGGATTGGTCATGGCCATCGCGAAGGCCGCGGCGAACGTTGCCCGGGGCAGTCCTTCTTCGGCTGCTTCATCCGGCGAGCGCCACGTGGTCACCGCAAAGTACGCCATGAGGACCGCTCCGGCGCCAGCGGCGACCCGGACCAGGCCAGGCACTTCCAGAACGCGGTCTAGGCCCAACACCAGGATCACCAGGAATACCGTGTCCGCCACCGGCGCGCCAAGGCCGGTCTTGACGGCCGGGAGGAAACCGTGCCGGCCGGCCTCGCGGGCAATCAGCGCGTTGAGGGCGCCCGGCGGGGCTGCCAGGGAGAGGCCAAGCCCGATGCCGGCCACCAATGCCAGCGCGATGCCCATCAGTAATTGTAATCCCGGGCGTCCTGCGACTCCAGGTCCACGCCAAGGCCTGAGGCCAGCCGGTTGACGAAGTTGAAGTAGGCCACAACCTCGGTCGCGTGCAGGATCTCCTCGTCGTTCAGCCCGGCGGCACGCAGGGCCTTGACGGCTTCCTCGCGGCCCGAGGCAGGATTGGTGGTGAGCCCAACGGCAAAGTCAACCAGGGCGCGCTCGCGGGCGGGCAGCTTGACCTTGCTCTGGTCCGTCTGCAACTGCTTCACCATCGCCTCGTCCTTCACGTACGTGTTGAGCGCCTCGCCGTGGTGGATGTAACAGTACTCGCAGTTGTTGGCGGCGCTGACCACCACCGCAATCAACTCCCGCTCCCGGCGGCTCAGGCCGACCTTGCCGAAGACGGTCGCCATGTAGAGTTGCAGGTGCGCCTTGAGGGCCTTGGGGTTGAGACTCTCGATGCGCAGGATGTTGCTGAGTCGGCCACGACTTCGCTGGATCTCGTCGTAGATCTCGAAGAGGGGGCCCTCCGCCTCATCCTCACCGATCACGCGAATGAACGCCACGAATCGCGCGAAGCAGGTCGAACCTATAAAACGCGAGCAACCACGGGCAGGCACCCCGTCGACCGGCAGCATCCCGAAGCCCAACCTACTTGGTGCATGAACCCAGTTGGGCCGTCATGGTCAAGGCCACCTGGAACGGCATCCTGCTGGCCCAGAGCGACGAGACAAAGGTGGTCGATGGGACCCACTACTTTCCGCCCGACTCGGTGCGGCATGAGTTCCTGCGCCTGTCGCCCACCGCTACCACGCGGGAGGGGCGAGGCGTCCTGCTTTACTACACGATCCAGGACGGCGTGCGCGAGAACCCCAATGCCGCCTGGAGCTTCCCCGATCCGGTCCCCGAGGCGGAGTGGCTCGGCATCCGTGACCACGTCGCGTTCTGGAAGGGCGTTGAGGTCGAGTGACAGAGTCGCGTCGTGCGGGTTAAGAGGGCGGCCAGTGTGGCGGGCTTCCCGATGCGGAGATAGCCAAGCTTGGCCCACGGCGCCCGCCTTGAAAGCGGGTGGACTTTGTCCTCAAGGGTTCGAATCCCTTTCTCCGCGCTGAAGCTGCCGAGGGCAGCTTCAACGCAGCGAGGTCGCAAGGCGACCGAGCGGACCGCAAGGCCCGGTCAAGCCCGACCTCGCGGGGCGCGGAACCGCCCCAGGCGGTTCCGGCGATATCGTCCCGCAGGGAACTTCCGATGAGCCGCGCATTGCCTTCCGGCAGCGCGGCCGCACCACAGCCAAGCCGCACTTCGCAGGGCCGCCGTGTCAAGCCACCCGCGGTCCATCCCCCTGACTCTCCGAGCGCGGGCCAGGGACGAGGTTCACGAGGGCGATCTGGGCCGCGCCGGGCTGGTCGGTGCTCCATGCAGCGGCGTTGAGGCAACCGTAGTCCTGTGCGAAGACGAAGCTGTCCATGTAGCTCTGCCTGGTGAGGGCCGCGAGAATGGCGCGGTTGACTCCTGCGTGAGCAAACAGCGCCACGTTGCGCCCGGCAAACTCATGCAGCACCGTCGCCAGTTCGTCCTGGACCCGCCGGGCGAAGTCCCCCGCGATCTCACCGTCGGGGCACGGCAGGTTCAGGGGATCGGCCCCCCAGCGCTGGGCGTAGGCCTCATCGAGAGCCTGGATTTGCGGCCAGTGCAGGCCCTCCCAGCGCCCGAAGTCCATTTCGGCGAAGCCCTGCCGCACCTCCGGCTCAAGGCCCGACAGCTTTGCCAGTGGCGCGGCCGTGTGCCTTGCCCGCGTGCGGGGGCTGCTAAGGATGGCGTCGAAGGGCGCCGCCTCCAGGTAAGCCGCGACCGCCTCTGCCTGGTGGTGACCCATGTCGGAGAGGCCCACATCAAGGCGGCCGACGAAGGTGCCCACGTAGTCGGCTTCAACCTCACCGTGCCGGATGAACCACAGGTAGGTGGGACGGGCCACGATGTGGGACGCTGGCGGGGGCGCTTAGGGGTTGTCGTTGGGTCAGGGCGTCCCTGCTCGGGGCGGCTCCGGTGGGCGTCCATGGAACGGGCC
>JBFIJP010000143.1:0-9827 GCA_041600695.1 Thermoplasmatota archaeon
GGTGCTGGGCCCGGTGCCGTCACGGTTGCTGCCGCTCTTGAGCGGGTTCATTTCGAAGGCGGCCCGCGCGGGCGCAAACGTGGTTCCGGCTGGCGTGACGATGCCTTCGGTGTAAGCGAGAACGGCGCCATCGCCGGTGCCCAGCCCGCCGCGGGCGTCGCTGGGCGTGAAGTCCGCCCAGATCATGGCGATGGCGTCGCCGCCGGGCAGGTACTGGGGCATGCTGAACTGGACCGACAGGAACGAGGATGCCTGGCCGCCGGGAACGGGGGTGGGCGGGCCCCAGGTCTGGCCGCCGTTGAGGCTCTCGACGTAATGGATGACGGGGCCCGGCCCGGTGATGAAGTTGCTCCATGTTGCGATCATGTGGTCGCCGCCAGGTTGCAGGGCGAACCAGTTCTTGTCGTTGAAGATGAGCCCGTCGTCGCCAAAGCCGGCGAAGGTGATCTGGTCGCCGGGGAAGGTGGCGCCACCGTCGTCGCTGCGCGCGAAGTAGAGCTGGCTGCCGGAGTAGAAGTCGTAACCCGACAGGGGACTGGGAAGCGTGGTGGCGTCCTGGCGGGCGCCGTCGTAGTTGAGCGCGTGGTACCACAGGGTGCCGTCGTCGTCGAAGGCGAGCACCGGGTCCGTGTTGCAGTCGTTGCCGTGCAGCGGCGACTCGCGGGGATCGCCCTCGAAGCCGGGCATCAGGTCGTTGCCCCACGTGAGTCCGCCGTCGTAGGTCCAGTAGGTGCCCATCCACACCGTGTACTCGCCGCACTCGGCCACGTCGCTGATGTAACTCACCGTGTAGTCCTTGGCGCCACCGGCGGCGTTGAGGGGGTTGGTGGGGTTGACCGCAATGGACACCTCGTTGCCGGGGCCGTGCTGGGCGGTCCAGTTGAAGTCGCCCGCATCCAGCAGGGGCTTGGTGACGCGGTGGTTGCAGTTGTCGAAGCCGCCAGCGGTGGCCATGTGCGCCGGATTGTAGCCGTCCTTGCAAAGGAACACGCTGAACGGCAGGGCCCCGTCGAAAGCTTCGGAGCCGCGGGGCCCGGCCGGTCCCGGTTCAGCCGAGTTGTCAAAGCAGCCGGCGAAGGCGACTAGGATCAGTGTCGAAGCAAGCGCCAGGGGCAGCAACCGCATGCGCCGGCAGACAGGAGTCCCTTGATGGCTTTTCCCGGCCCGGCCCGTCAGGCGTCGCTGGCCGCCTTGGGAGGCGCCAGGCTGAGCAGAACCGACCCGGCGTGGGGCTTCGGCTTCGCGTCGCTGGTGTACGGCTCCAACGCCCCGTCGCGGATGACAAACAGCCGCAAGGCGTCGGGGTGGTGGGCGGCGTAGTCTGCCTCCTCGAATTGCTGCGTGATCGGTGTTCGCCGGACGCGCCACCCCTGCTGGTAGCGGCCGCGCAGTTGTGCGTACGTCGCGTCGGGGGCCCACAGGATGCGGCCGCCGAGGCGCCCAGGTGCCTCCTCGCCGGCTTGCGCCCTGACGGCGAGTTGGCAGGCGCGCGCCCGGCCAAACTCCCCACTCCAGTGGACGGCGCCGAGGGCGTTGGCTTCGTCGTTGTGGGTCATGCCGAGGTACCAGCCGATGCCGCCCAAGTCCAGTTGTTCCTCGAGTTGCGTGGACAGCAGGTTGCCCGTCACCGCGTCGAGGCCGTCGAGGCGGGCGGCCAGGACGTTGTCGCGATTGGCGTCCACGAGCAGGACGCGCAGCCCCTCCTTCTTGAGGGCCCCGGCGATGGCGCGGGGAAACGCGGCGGCGCCGAGGATGAGCACGCCGTGCGGGTCGCGGGTGGCGAGCCCCAGGCCGCGGGCAAGGGGTCCGGCACCGAGGCCGTACACGACGACCGTGCCGGCGATGGTGAGGAAGGCGGCGGCGATGATACGTTCCGATCCGGGGATTCCGCGCTCCTCCAGTTCCAGGGCGAGGAAAGCGGCCACGGCGGCGGCGACAATGCCACGGGGGGCCACGCCTGCGATGAAGACCCGATCGCGCCAGGTGAGGTTGGCTCGCAGGGTGCTGGCGAACACGGCGAGCGGTCGCGCCACGAAGACGAGCAGGGCCAGGAAAACCAGCCCCGGGACGCCAAGGCCCAGCACGTCCTCCAGGTCCAGCCGGGCCGCGAGCAGGATGAACAGCGCGGAGACCAGCAGCGTGGTGAGGTTTTCCTTGAAGGTCAGGATGTGCCCGATGCCCACCCGTTGCTGGTTGGCCAGGATGACGCCCATGACCGTCACCGCCACCAGCCCTGACTCGGCTTGCAGGGTGTCGGAGCCTGCGAAGGAGGCCACGACGAGGAGGATGGTTACGGGCACATCGAGGAAATCGGGCACCCAGCGGCGGCGGAGGGCCAGGACGAGGAGTCCTGCGGCCGCGGCGCCGGTGGCGGCACCGATTCCCAGGCTCAGCGCAGCCGTGGTGGCGAGTTCGCCCAGCGATCCGCTGCCGGCGGCGGCCTTGAACGCCAGCAAGGCCAAGATCGCTCCCAACGGGTCGATCAGGATGCCTTCCCAGCGCAGGATGGGACCAGCCGGCCCCGACGGGCGAACGTGGCGCAAGAGGGGGCCCACCACCGTCGGGCCCGAGACCGTCAGGATGGCGCCCAGGAGGAGGGCCAGGCTGGGGCTGAGGCCCAGCAGCATGGCAGCGCCCAGAGCCGCGATGATCCAGGTGATGACAAAACCCACCGTGATCAGTCCGCCCACGGCGATGCCGCTGCCGCGCAGGTCGTGCAGCCGCAGGGTCAGGCCGCCCTCGAACAGGATCACGGCGACCGCCAGGCCGACCAGCGGCCGCAGCAGGTCGCCGAGCAGGGCATCCGGGTCGAGCACCCCCGTCACGGGGCCGGCGAGGAAACCGGCCAGAAGGAGCAGCAGGATGGACGGCAGCCGCAGGCGCCAGGAGACCACTTGGGCGCCAATGCCGAGGACGACGACGAGCGCCAACTGGAGCAAGGGCTCGCTCATGTTGCTCCTCGGCGCACGTCAAGCCCATTTCGCGGCGGGCTTCAGGCCTACCGGTATCGGTCCGGCTGCCCAGCCCCCACACGCGCCTTAAATACTCTTAAGTTCCTGCGCAAAAATGCGTTTTCTGCCAGTTCTTCTTATTGTAATACTTATTGTTGCGGCACCCGCCCAGGCCATTTTGCCGTGGATGGTCACACCGTCCCATGTGGCTGCCTGTGCCCCGTTTTGCAGCGAATACGACGTCAATTATCCTGGCTACGCGCACGGGTACGCGACCCCGACCCACAACGTTGACGAGGGCAACGAAGCCGCATCCATCGAGAGCCACGCCGGGGCAACGCACGACTATGATAGCAGCGCCACGCATCAGGAGACGCGCGTCGAAGTACCCATCGCCCAGGCGAACGCGTCCATCTCCCGCTCGGCCTTCTATGGCTGCCTGGACACCGGCTGGGAAATCTCCTGCAACGACGACGCCCAGGAATCCGTCGCCGCGTGCGCCATGCAACAGTGCTTCTACACATCGTACCGGATGATGGAGCGTGACACGGACGACTACGATGGCCCGACCGGGTACCAGGTCAGGGACGCAACCATCACGGCCGGCGACACCACGATTACGCACCACGATCGGTGGGTGGAGAATTTCTACGAGGAAAGCTCGTGCCGAGATGTCACGTCCACGGGCCCGCTGGCGTTCGAGGTGTATGACTGCCAGTGGGAGGAGCGGTCGGGCACTTCAGGCCCCGTTGACGAGGGGCGCCGGACCGGCGCCGGCTCCGAATCCGGGCCGGTCAGTGCCCGCATCGATTGGCATCGGTCCACGACCGATGTGACCGTCAACGGCGAAACCACGACCGTGCCCGTCTGAGACCGAGCCCAAGCCTCAAGGCTCGGACTCTCCCTGCGCCTGCGTGTCGTTCCTCCAGGACCCACCCCAGGTGCCGCATCCTTACCGGGAGGACCCGCTGCTGCGAAGCTACCTGCGGCGCGCCCTCGGCGCGGACGTGCTGGCCCAGGTGGCGCCGGACCTGGACCGGTTCGCCGGCCGCTGCGTCGGCGACATCCTGGCCATGGCCCGGGACGCCGAGCGCGACCCGCCACGCCACGTGCCCTACGACGCCTGGGGTCGC
Organism: Thermoplasmatota archaeon; assembly: GCA_041600695.1. Classification (GTDB taxonomy): domain Archaea; phylum Thermoplasmatota; class E2; order JACPAO01; family JAHFTW01; genus JBFJVP01. Next base: position 4,085 of record JBFIJP010000143.1, read on the forward strand.
CGCGTGGACCGCATCGAGACAGCGCGGGGATGGCGCGACCTGGACCGCGTGTCGGCGGAGGAGGGACTGGTGGCCATCGGGTACGAGCGGGGCCACGGCGAGCGGGGCGAGTTGGCACGCATCGTGCAGGCGGCGAAGCTGTACCTCTTCACGCCGAGCAGTGCCATCTACACCTGTCCGCTGGCGATGAGCGACGGCGCGGCCCGCGTGCTGGAACTGGTGGGCAACGAGGCGCTGCGGGAGCGGGCGCTAGCCAGGCTGACCAGCCGCGACCCGGCCGTTTTCTGGACGTCGGGGCAATGGATGACCGAGCGCACCGGCGGCAGCGATGTGGGCGACTCGGAAACCGTGGCCCGGCGGGACCCCGAGGCGCCGGGCGGCTGGCGGCTGTACGGGGACAAATGGTTCACCAGCGCCACGACGAGCCAGATGACCATGACGCTGGCCCGCGTCGAGGAACCGGACGGGGCGACGACGCCGGGCAGCCGCGGCCTGAGCCTGTTCTACGTCGAGCTGCGCGACGGCCAAGGCGCCGATGCGCCACTGCGGAACATCCGCATCAACCGCCTCAAGGACAAGCTGGGCACCAAGGCGCTGCCGACGGCTGAACTCACGCTGGATGGGACGCCTGCGACCCTGTTGGGGGAGCCTGGAAGGGGGGTTGCAACGATCTCGCTGCTGTTCAACCTGACACGCATCTACAACAGCGTGGCGGCGGCGAGCCTGCTGGGGCGCGGGGTCGCCCTCGCGCATGACTACGCTGGCCGCAGGATGGCCTTCGGCCGACTGCTGCGGGACCACCCGCTGCACGCGGAAACCATGGCCGACTTGGAATCGGAGCGCGCGGCCGCGATGCTCATGGCGTTTCGCCTGGCGGAACTCCAGGGCCGCGAGGAGGTGGGAATCGCCACGACCGCGGAGGCGGCGGCGCTCCGCCTGCTGACACCCGTGGTCAAGCTCTACACAGCCAAACAGGCGGTGGCGGGAACCAGCGAAGTGCTGGAATGCTTCGGCGGCGCGGGCTACGTGGAGGACACGGGCCTGCCGGTGCTGCTGCGCGACGCCCAGGTTCTGTCGATCTGGGAGGGCACGACCAACATCCTGTCCCTGGATGCCCTGCGCGCCATCGCCACGAACCAGGCGTGGGAGCCGCTGATGGCGGACCTGGGCAGCCGCCTCGCCGCCGTCCATGACAGCGATCTGGTCAACGGGGCAACAGCCGTCCAGACGGCCCTGCAACGGCTGGCTGGCTGGCTGAAGGCATCCCTGGCGGAAGGCGCCGAGGGACGAGCCGCCCTGGAACGCGGGGCCCGCCGGTTTGCATACGGGGTGGCGCGCTGTGTTGCCGGAACCCTGCTACTGGACCAGGCCCAGTGGGCTGCCGACCAAGGTGATGCGCAATGGTCACCGCTAGCCCGGCGGTGGTGTCAGCAGGACCTGGCGCCCCTTTCCCAGGCACGGCCACCGATGCTGCCCGCCCAGGCGTAAACAAACACATGCGGCGGGCGATCAAGCCGCCCGCACCCCCAGCCATCTAGTCGCGACGCCGACGGCGCACCAGGATCGCCGTGGCATTGTCCGGCGAACCGCGGCGGTAGACTTCACCAAACAGGCGCTCCAGTGCAGGCTCCATCTCCGGCGCCGACAAGGCCTCCTGGAGACTCTCGGGATCGACGACGCCATCCACGCCATCCGTGCACAACAGCAGGGACGCTCCCGGTTTGAGAACCACGGAACTGACGTGTCCCCGGACATCCTGATTGCCCAGGCAGTCCGTGACCACATGGCGACCGGCGCTGTCGATCGGGTTGACAAGTCCGGGGGAACCGTTGAGGCCAACCTGATAGGCGGCACTGTCGCCAACGCTGATGATTTGGGCCTTGACCGCGCGGTCGGGCTCGTCGACATTTGGCAGCAGGGCAATCACTGCCGTGGTCGCTCCACCCGTTTCACTGACGCGCTTGGACAGCCAAGGCAGCAGTTGCTCAGGAGCCGTGGCAGCCGCCAGCCCCTCCACCAGGGCTTCTGCGGCGGCCCAGGCGGACTCTCGGCCCCTTGGCAGGCCGCCGAGGCCATCGAAAACAGCCACTGCCGTCATCTCCTTGCCCTGCCACTGAACCTGGCCATGCACAGCCCATGCATCCTCCTGGCGCCCGCGCTGCTGACCCTTGTCGCTGCGTGCAAGAATCGACCAAACGGGTGACTCAAGGGCTCGCCGGACGGGGGCATCTGCGTGGGCTTCCTCAGGCTGCATGGTATGCTTGGAGGCCATGGAAGGATACGGGGCTATATCCGTGCTGCTGACGGCGGTTGGGGCCTGGGCAGGAACGTACCTGCATCCGAGCACATTCGGTTGCAGGGTAACGGGTCGCATCCCACTGGGTTCGGGCGACCGGGTCAAAGGAGCTTTCGGCTGCGCAACCAGCCTGCAACAACCCGGCAGTTTCACGCCAGGGTTTGCTCAAAAAACATCCAGTGTTGATTGCTGGCGCAGCCTGCGCAGCAACTCCGCGTGGTGCTGCCACGACTTGAAGTAGGCCCGCCGATCCATGTGCCGCAGGGCCGCGCCGAGGTCTTCAAAAACCAGCCCAGGGGACTCAAGGGCCACCTTGCACGTCTCCCGCACCACCCACACCCCCAGGGGAGTCGTGTATTCGTCGGTGATTTCCCTGAGGACGATGGCCGTGGCCTGCCGGCGGAGGCCCACCAGATGCTCCAAGACGCTCAGGCGGGTCGCATAATAGCCACCAGTGGTGTTGGTGGCATACGTGGTGCGGCCCCGGTGGTCCTCCCAGTCCTCTGCCGGCACCACAGCGACGCTTCGTCCGGGGCCATCCGGGGGATGGGCGTCATGTGACGCATCCGTTCGGCCGCCGGCCCAGAAGCTGCCCTTCAGCCAAACCTCAATGTTGTCAAAGCCCCACGGGCGCGGCAACAGGAGGACATGGAAGCGGTTCCCGAAGCGCTCGCCTGCATGGATGGCGGGCTTGTCGATGGTTGGAAAGTCGCGCAACTGGGCCATCAATTGCTTGCCCACGGCGTCGTCCGTCGCGGTGATGGCCCAGCGGGTCGGCACCAGGCGGCGCTGGGCCTTCTGGCCGAGCAGGCCGGCCGACAGGATGCGCTCCAGTTGGTAGCGGTCCGTGCCGTCCCGGTACAGGTCCCAAAGCCCTGCCCCTGCCCGCAGGTCGGTGTCCGAGGTGACCGCTTCCACGCGGCGCTCGACGCGGGGGTTCTCGGCCAGCACCGCTCGCTCCAGGCCCACGGTGGGCCCGTGGGGGGCGGTGAACTCGCCCACCTGCGGCGGCCCGAAGGACGGAATGCGCGTCAAGCGAACCTCCGTATCGACGGGGCGGGCCGCCAGCGCCAACTCCTGGCTCAGGCGCGTGATGCGGTCGGGCGCCCGGGCGGCCCCCGTGACGCTGATCTTGTGGGTCGTGCGCACCAGGCTGCTGCGCATCCCGACCACATCCGGGATCGACAGGCCGAGCCAGTTGCGCGGGTCATCCAGGAGGTGCGCCGCGTCATCCTCCCGGTGCTCGGGCGGCAGCATGGGGCCAACGTTGACGCTAGGATACCCATAGCGACCAACGAACAGGCTTGGCGGGCTGCTGCCGAAGAGGTCGCGGCTCTTGACCTGGATCTGGGGCATGTGGTGCCGGATGCGTTGCAGAAGCGGGCAGGGGCTTATTCCGCACAGGGCCCGGGCTGCCTTGCACGACACGCAAAGGCGCGGGTCGATGGAATCCAGCACATCCGCCACGCGTGGCCGACCCGGCGTCGCCTGAAGACGTTGCGCGTCCCCCAGTGTACGGCCCGACGAGGCCCCCACAAACTTCAAGTAGCGTCACGCCCGCCGTCGACATGTGCGTGCGCCAGAGCCCGGACGGCGCCAGGTGCTGCTGGTCCTTCTCCTGACGGCGGGCACGCTGGCAGGATGCCTCGACCAGGAGTTGCAACCGGCCGACGGTCGGCCGGCTGGCGTCTCCCTAGCCGACGCAGAAGCCGGCGGGTCGTACCTGTTTGAGCATCTGGGCGGACCACTCGTTATTGAACTGGCCGGCGCAACCGATGCCAGCGCCACCGTAGACCTGTTTGCACCCAACGAACGTGTTGCGGGCTGGCCCCTGGGACCCACGACCGAACGTCCCCGCAAGGCCGAAATGACGCTTCCGGCGGGCGCCTACGTGCTGCATGTGCGAAGCCTCTCAAATGGCACACTTGCCCTGCAATCCGCGGCTGCAGCCGTGGACACCGTGCATCTGCTCTCCAGCCACGTTGAACGGATCATCCTGCACCAGAACCCGCGGGAGGGCCTAGGTCTGCCCCCGGAGATTCGCCTCGCGCCGCGGCCCATCGACGCGGAAGTCACCATCCGGCTGGAGCGGCCGCCCACCAGCCTCCGCCTGTTGGCCACCGCCGACATGGACGACTTGGACGTGACCGTCAGTGGCGGCCTCGGGCTGGTCCTCCAGGCAGATGATGCCTGGGTTGCCGGCCCTAGCAGCCTCTTTTTTGACGAGCGCTGGCTGGTTGAGATTCCCGTGCGGCTGTGGCCCGAGAACATCGTGGGCAAGAACTACACCGCTGGCCTGGAAGCACGCCACTCAGGGGGCGCCATTGTGCTTGAAGCCACCAGCTTCAGCCTCGCCCTGCCTGAAGCGAGCCCGGTGGAGCAGCAGGTTCCATCCATGGCGTTCCTCTACGGAGAGTTGGAACCCCGGGTGCCGACATCCTTCCAGGTGTCCCGGGCCAACGACCAACTCATTCTCAGCCCCTTCCCCGGCGGCCTTCCCGAAGAGTGGACTGATGTCCCCCACGCGACCAACGTCAGCGACGAAGCCGAACCTTCCTGGGTGGCGTTGTACGGCCCCGACGACCACAAGATCGGCACCTACAGCATTGGCGCCGACCCAGTCGCAGTCTCCCTCCCGGAAGCCGGCACCTACGTCCTGGTTCTCCTGGAAGGTCAGGCGTTTGTCGGCCTGAGCCGGATCCCCTCAGACTTCCAGATGCATGCCCTCGCCAACCGGACCATCGTCCTGCCCGCCGTTCCCGCCGGTTCCAACGGCGATTATGGCCTCCGGCGCGACACGGTGGAACTGGATGGTGTGGCCTACGCCGTGCGCGCGCACCGGGTCGCGGCTACTCCCACATTGGTCGCCCTCTATGGCAACTGCTGGGATTCGAGCGTGCGCATCGTCCAGGACAATCAGACGGTCGGCCATGCGGACATGCGCAAGGGCCAGATTGACACCGCTGGCCTGAGCCAAGCGTCCCAGCGCCTCATGCCCGGCCCGCTGGAGGTCATTTCGGACGGCTTCGGCCGCGGCTCGCAATGTCATCTGGGACTGGAAATCCAAGTGTACCAGCGGCCGTAGACCCCTGGCGGAGCTTGACACCCCCCGGCGCTGCCCGTTGGCCCGCCCGCGCCGGAGATCGTGGTTTGGCCCCCTGCAAGGCGGCCTTGACCCGCCGCGGCCGGCCGCGGGGCTCCAGCAAGCACTTTTCAGGCATGTCCCGTCGCCCCGCCCATGGACTTGGTCTGCCCCCTGGACTTCCGTTACGGCCGCGACGAAATGAAGCGGATTTGGACGGAGGAGGCGCGATTGCGTTACCTGCTCCAGGTCGAGGCGGCCCTCGCGTGGGCCCACGCCGAGACCGGCACGATTCCCGAGGCGGCCGCGCGGCAGCTCCAGGCCATCGCCGACGGTGACTCGGTGACGCCGGCTCGCGTCAAGGA
>JBFIJP010000144.1:0-9804 GCA_041600695.1 Thermoplasmatota archaeon
GACAAGCTCAGCGCCACCTGCTCGGGAATCGGAGAATGCCCCACGGGATTGGCCGGGCCGGCAGCACCCAGCGGTTGCGCCATCGCCACCGCTACGACTAGGGATAGCGGCGTGTTTACTGCATCGGACGCCACGTATGATTGCGACCCGTCAAGCGAGGCGCTCTTGGCTGGTACGGTCAGTTGGCTGCGCACCGACCGGAGCCCGTAGAATATGGCTCGCCCGGCGCCGGCCCTGCTCGTCCCCCTCTTTCTTTTTCCACTGATGGCCGGATGTCTTGCCAGCACGTCGCCGCCTACGGAGGCACACACGGTTGTGGGCCTGTACGCGGCAGGACCGGACCTCGCACCCTCTGGCGAACCGGAGCCAACCGAACCCGAATGGTTCCAATTCGCGCCCATCCCCCAACATGTCGAGGCGGTCTATGAACTGCGCTACGGGGGCGAAGAGGTCGGAGAAGTCCGCATCGATGGTTGGCAGAAACACCGTTTGCTGGGCACCGACGGAGTATCGTTGAATCAGGATGCTCTCATTCTCACTTCAGAAATCCCAGGCCATCGCGCGTGGAGGATTTTGCTCGGGCATGATTCGTCTGGCAATTTGGCGGGCCAGCGAATGGAATGCACTCCCGTGGCCGATGCCGCACATATGCACATGAAATGTCCTCGCAATGATCCCGTCGATTATGCTGTCGAGGTTCCGGGATCGGCCGGCCTTCCGGGTCTGCTCGGGCTTGGCCAAATGGCCGGCCACCGCATCCAATTCCAAGACGGAATGGGCTGGGCGGACATGACGGATTCGAATTCCCTCGCGTTGATTTGGCAGGCCAAGCCAATTGCTGCTCCTGGCGGGGAGAATTGTATAGAGTTGAGTCGGAGCGAAAGGCAGCCCGAACGAGTTGCATCGTTGTTTGCCCCGTCTCGGGGCGTGATGGTTGCCTGTGATTCAAGCCCGCTGCCCATGCGGGTCCAGGTGGGTGCCTATTCACTCGATCTACTGGAAGCCACGTGGGAAGGCGAATTCATTCCCGACGGTCTACGCCCGGCGACAGTTCTTGCACCAGCTGAACAGAAGGCATCCTTCTGCAAGGCACGTCTACCCGCCGATGGGCCCGATTTGCTTCCCAGCGACGCTTACATGGAATGGGCTCGCCGGGAGGACCCCCGGACCGGTGCCTGGCTCGCCGATCATCCGGATGGGGTGGCGCTCCCATCGGTTGGCTACCGCTTCTTTGAGGCGCCCCCTCTCACGATTGGCCATTCATACACAATTCTTGGTCAGTTGCTGCTCTTTGATCCCAAATCGGGCGATTTGCAGCCCCTGGGGATGGAGAAGAGTTGGGAGCGGGTTGGCCCCCTGCCGCCCGCCGGTTCCTACCGCGAGGCAAGCCACGTGGCACAATCGCTGACGCTTCCCGGTTCTCCAAGCCTGGGCTGCCCAGTCGGCCTGGACCTGGAGGAATCACTGGCTCCCCTGCACACGCTGGTGGGGGACCGCGGCCGCCCGTGGTTTGGTTTCGTGGCGCCGGAGGTGGGGGCACCCTGGCAGGGCGCTGCTGCGTGGTTGATTCCCCTGGCTGGGGCGGAGCAGCCTGGCATCGTCGGCCCGGACGCCATGAGGGCGTTTGCCCCCGGCTTGTGGCCCGCTTCGGGGTACGTGGGGTACGTTCCCGACGACGGCGACGGCGAGTTGAGCGTGGGCTACCTGGTCTATGGCAACGTGGACCTGTCGGGCGGCATCCGGTGGATTGAACAGGACGGCTGGGCCCCCGGCCGGTAGTGAACCTCTGCGGGCCGCAACGTCTCCGGTTGAGTCCGTCTCACCCTGCCTGGCGACCGTCGGGCTGGACTTAGGACATGGGGACGGCGTGCCGCCGGGTCGGCACGCCGTCGCCTGGCGGAGTCTATTTCCGTCGTCGGTACACGGCGGCCAGGGCCACAACCAGCGCCGCCAGGGCAAGCGGGGCTGCCGGCGTCCGTGCCGTCTCCCCCTCGCCATCGTCGGGTGACGGTTTGCCGTACAACGGGTCGAAGTCGTAGGTCGGAACGAACGGCGATTCGAGTTGTTGCCACGCGATCTCGCCACCGAGGCTGTTGGCGATGAACCAGTACGTCAGCGCGCTCACCGAGTAGTCGGCCAGCCCGTAACGGTGGTCGTACGCCTGTGTGGGTTGGGGCAGGGCGCCGCCCAGGATGTCGATGGAGCCGGAGCCGACGGGCAGGCGGCCCATGGTGACAACGGGTTCGGTGGATTCGTTCTTGCATGTGGAGCTCTTGCCGTCGTGCCCGGTCGTGGTGCCGACCACTTCGCCGCCGGCCGCCTCGAAGGCGCCGCGTCCGATGCCCCACTGGGGGTAGTTCCAGTCTTGGCCGCTGTTGGCCTTGAAGCCGGTGGCGCTGGATTCGCCGGTCACGCGGGCGTTCCAGGTGACGCCGTCCACGAGGGGGTGGTCGCGGGTTTGGAGGTTGGTGTGGCCCACGTAGACGCACAGCGACCGGGCGGCGCCGGAGGTGATGCCAGCGCGGTCAAGGAAACGCAGCGCGCTGTCCGTGAGGATCAGGTGGCCGCCGCCCTCGACCCAGGAGCGAACGTCGGCGACCTGCTCGTCGCTGAGGCCATCGAGGGCTTGGGCGGTGATGGCGAAGTGGGCGTAGTCGGCCAGCGCGGCGCTGGAGACCTTGCCGGCGTCCAGGGGTTCGATGGGGTCTTCGCTGAAGCGTCCCAGGTCGCGCCAGAAGTTGAGGTTCGAGACCTTGTAGGGCACCTGGTTGAAGTCGAAGCGGCCTGCGCCGTCCTCGAGGTCAAACGCTTTGCCGCCGGGGGCGCGGTAGGCGTTGGGGTCGCGGTCGCTCGTGACCCACGAATCCGTCCACGCGTAGGCGACGGGGCCGGTTCCCGCCAGGATGGGGCTCTCCAGGTTCAGGGCCATCTCCATTTGGGTGAGAACAATCTGGCGCACGCCGGCGACGTGCATTTCCGTCAGCTTGGCGACGTACTTGTTGTCGGGCACGACGTGGCTGTAGGCGAACTCCGTGATGCCGCCGACGGCGCCCATGCCGCCGGTGGGGCTGCGGGGGCTCAGGGTGAGGTAGTCGCTGGTGAAGCCGCTGTCGGTGTAGCCGATCTGGTCCCAGCGGCTGCCCCACAGGAAGGGTTCGTCGTGGACGTCGCTGGGCGCCAGGCAGCCGGAAAAGAGCAGTCCGGTATCCATGGGGTCTTCGGCGCAGACGGGCAAATCAAGACCCTCGGCGGTGGCCACGATTTCATCGACGGAGGTCCATTCCCGGAAGGCGGGGTCGTCGGCGACCCGCTCGCGGATGGTTTCCAACTGGCGCACGACCAGCACCATGCGGCGGAAGTCGTAGTCCTGGTTGGGGATGATCATCCGAATCATGTTGGGGCTGTTGATCATGCCGTGCAGGTCGGCGCCGGCGACGAGGTTGGAGTGGTTGCCGCTGAAGCGCAATTCGTTGACGACCGCCTGGGACTCCGGTTCGCTCATGGGCGTATGGTCCGGCTCGATCCAGCCGGGGTTGGGGAACTCCCGGTTGAGGTCCACGCCGAGGGCGTTCTCCCGGTCGAAGCCGGAACAGTAGCCAATGCTGGGGCCGCCCACCAGGGGGATGACGCCGCGCTCGCATTCGTGCAGCGCGGAAATGGAGCCGCTGGCGAAGTAGTCGCCCGTGGCCCACGAGTCGGGGTTGGGGAACCAGACGTTGACAATCATTTGGTCCAGCAGGGGCTGGAGGGCGGCGCCGTGGGGGCCGATGCCGGCGGCCAGGTCCTCGATGACGCGCACCATGCCCTCGCGGCCGGCGGCCTCGTTGGCGTGGATGCTCGCCGAGTAGCCGATTTGCAGCTTGTCGGCGCGCTCCACGGGGCTCAATTCGTTGGTCACCTCGACGAAGTAGATGGGCAGGCCCATCACGGACTCGCCGATGACGCGCACGTCCACGAAGTTTGGGTAGGTCTCTTCCAGGTACACCAGTCCGGCTTCAAACTGCGCGAATTGCACGAATCCGGCCGAGTCCATGGCTTCGCAGAAGTAGCGGGGTTCGGAGACGCCCGAGGCGCCGGTGGCCTGGTTGGTCGCGCACACGGCATTGGGGCCGATCTGCGCGGTTGCCCCGGCGGCCAGCAGCGTGGTCGCCATCAGTAGCAGGGCCACGGCGGCGGGTAGGATTCGCATGCGGGCCAGCAGGGGTGGCGGCTCATACGGTTTGCGGGGCCAGATGGCACGGCGCCCGGCAGCGTCGGGCCAGAGCCGGGGCCCAGCATGCCGGCACAAGTGGGGCCAGCCCCTTCGCACTTGCCATGGCGATCAGGCCTCTGTTGTCCGGCCCGCCCATCGGGCCTTGTGCACTCCCTGCCCCGAGCCTCAGATCAGCATCGCCACGAGGGCTAGGACAGTCGCCGTCGCCTGCAAGACCACGCTGGCCGTGGCCGCGCCCGGCCACGCTGGCTGGCCCTTCCGGCCACGCATCTGAAACATCATTGCAAACGCCACTGGCGCGGTGAGGCCGAGAACCAACAGCGGCAACCCGGGAGCTCCGGCCAGCCACGCGGCAGGCAGGGCGAGGTAGGCCAAGACGAGCAGGAATCCGTGCAACCGCCTCGCCGACGCCTCCCCGATGCGGACCACCAGGGTGCGTTTTCCGCCGGCCGCGTCAGCCGGCCGATCTGCGAAATCGAGCACCACCACCATGGCTGCCTGCATGAGGACCAGGGGTAGCAGGACGAGGAGCGCCGGCTCGCTCCATGGCCCGCCTTGAAGCCGGTACGCCAGGGCGGGGACCAGGCCGGTCACCACCAGAGCCACGGCGAAGGGGCCGAGGCCACGCCCCTGAAGCCGCGCCGGGGGTCCGCTGTAACCCCAAGAGAGGGCCAGGATCGCGGCCATGAGCAAGACCACATCGCCTCCAAAGGCGGTGGCCAGCACGATAGCCGGGCCCAAACTTGCCAGGCCCATGACCGCAGCAGCCATCAGACCCGCGCGCTGCGGCAGGCCCCCCTGCTGGAGAACACCGCTCCCGCCAGTCCATAACGTCCGGTGGTCGTTGGCGGCGTCCGCCGCCTGATCGAAGTGGTCGTTGGCGTAATGAACCATCCATTGAGCAAGCGTCACGAAGGCTTGGCCCCAGGCGTACGTTGAAGCGTCGATGCGGGCGCCGGCCTGCCATGCGATGGCGGCCCCCAGGGCGTAGATGACGAAACCATACGGCAGGAAGTGGGGCCGACCGAGGCGCACCAGGGCCGGCAGGCGCAAGGCCATGTCGGGGTCATGCAGGGCGCCGGGAAAGCTGCTTGCCGCCCTCGCCACCGCTTCTGCGCAATCCGGGACTCCTCGCGGCCAGCAACTCGCTCGGACGTGACCCACCCGGGCCGGGTGCGTGGGGCCCGCAACAATCGTTTTCCCCAACTGGCCCGCTGGAAGGGCCATGCCTCGCATCCTTGCCGCGGTCCTCGTTGTGCTCGGCGCTGGTCTGGCCGGTTGCCTGGCCGATGACGCGCCCGCCAGCCAACTCCCGGCGGGCGATTTGCCGGAACTGCCGTCGCTTGCCCTCACGGGGCCCTGCTTCACGGAAGAAGGAGGCCCGGCGCCGCCGCCGGGAGAGGACATCATTGGACTCCAGCCGGTCGACTTGATTTTCGGCGGCTCGATCCGACACGCCGACACGCGGGTGGTCCTGGTGCCCCCGACCCACGGCGACCTCGGGGACCCGTTCAACATGTCGCGCTCCGGGCTTGCCTACCTGGAAGCGACCCTGGCAGGCATCTACGCCTGGGAGCCGGCCATCGACCTTTTCATCGAAAAATACCCCCCGTACGGCTACCTGGACAACATCACCGTCAATGTGCACATCATGGACGAGCCCGACGCGCCGCCCGTGGGCACGGATATTGTCATCGGTTATGCGGAAACCTCAGGGCCGCTGTTCCGAGGCATCGCCATCGACCCCGGCATCAACACCCAACTGCTCCTGGAATCGGCGGGCATCGGCGGCATCGTTCATTACTCCAACCGCTACATTCTGCTCAGCCTGTTCGCCTATTCGGAGCGCGCGGGCCAGACGGCGCCCGACTTCCCGGAGACCCACGAGGTTCGAGGCGTGACCATGCACGAGTTCGCCCACACCTGGGGCCTGGGTCACTCCACCACCTGGAGTCCCGGCTGCGGCGGTGACCTGATGAACAGTCCCTATCCGTACATCTACGGCGACGGCGAGGCCGTTGGCGACGGTGGCGAGCGAACCAAGCCGCTGTGCATTTCCAGCCTGGATCTGTTCGGCCTAGCGCACCTGTACCGATGGCTTCCCAACGGCACCTGGGAGGGCAGTGAAGGCAGCCTGCCCCTGCCCGACTCCATCGTGTACGAGGAATACTGTCAGGTCTTCGAGCAAGCCCAGGCCCGCGCAGCGGCCCATGTGGCCGCATACACGCGCGGTTAGACAGCCGAGGGGCCTGGCTTGGCCTGACCTGGCGTGCCCGACCTGGCGTGCCCGACCTGGCCTGCCCCAGCCGGGCTTGGCCAGGCTACTGGAGTGGTGGTCGCAGGGGTTCACCCCGCACGATGATCCGGGGAATCTCCCAACTCAGCCTCGCCATAAGTTCGTAATTCACGACGTTGTTGAACTCCGCGAAGCTGGCCACACTGATCTGGCGCTCCCCCTGGCGCCCGATGAGAACCACTTCATCGCCGCAGCGTGCGTCGGCAATGTGGCTCACGTGCACTTGGATCATGTTCATGTTGACCGGGCCAACGATGGTCGCCCGCCGGCCCCGAATGAGAACGTAGCCGAGGCTGGAGAGCGCCCGGGCGAAGCCGTCGCCATAACCGATACCCACCACGCCGATGGTGGTTGGGCCCTCCGCCTCGTACTGGCGGCCGTATCCAACGTATTCGCCGTCGGGAACATCCTTGATGGCCTTCACGCGGCTCTTGAGTGCCAGCACGTTACGCAGAACCGGCGGCTGGGGGCGCTCGCTGCGGGTGCGAAAGACGTACGGCGTGGGCCACAAGCCGTAGCACGCGATGCCGCAGCGAACCAGATCGAGGCGTGCGGAGGGGTCCAGGAGACCCGCGGAACTGGATGCGATGTGGGCGCGGTTCCAGGGAATGTGCTCGGCGGTGAGGGTTTCCAGAAAGTCGCGGAAGACCCGTTTCTGGCGGTCGATGCGGTCCTGGTTGAGGGGGTCCTCGGCGCCTGCCAGATGGGTGCAGACTCCCTCCAAGCTCAGCAGTGGATGATCGTTGACGGCGCGGGCGACGGCCAGCGCGTCGTCGGGGCGCAGCCCGCTGCGGTTCATGCCGGTCTCCAGTTCCAGGTGCACCCGGGCAGGCACACCGCAGATGTCCACGGCGTGCAGGAGCCCGGGCCAGTCGTTGGCATCCGTAATCCAGGGTTGAACGCCCCGCTCCAGCAGCCAGGGGATGTTGTCGGGTTCGCCGCCCCCCATGAGTTGCAGGCGGCTGCGGCCATCGCTTGCGGCCAGGAAGCCGGCGGCCTCGCGGGCGCTGAAGACGGCAAAGTCGCGAACCCCCTCGTCCTCGGCGATGGGCACGATCGTGCCATATCCGTGCCCGTAGGCGTTTCCCTTGACCACCATGCAAAGGGCGGCCGGCTCGAATTCGCGCCGCAGGCCACGGATGTTCTCACGCAAGGCCCTCTCGTCGATCTCGATCCAGGTTGACGAGGTGGGCGGGCGGTCGAGGACCGGTGCACGCACGTTGCCGATGGGAGCTCCCACCCGGCGGGGGTCGGGCTGCTTCAAGCCACCAGGCGTGTCCAGAATGCCACCCCCTGGGAGATGAGTGCGTCGGGGAAATCGTAATCCGATGCGTGCAGGGCCGGCTGGGCGTCACCAGAGCCCAGCAGGATGAGAGCGCCGGGCCAGCGCCGAAGGAAGTAACCGAAGTCCTCCGACCAGGGCTGCGGCTCCAGGGGCTCACGGCAGGCCAGACCGGCCTCCTTGGCCGCGGCCTTCACGCGGTACACGGACGCTGCGTCGTTGATGGTGGCAGGAAACGGCTCCTCAACGTCCACCTCCACGTTGAGGCCGTGGGCTTGCGCGAGCCCTTCTGCCCGCTTGCGGAAGCCCGCTTCCAGGGCCTCCACCTCCTGGTCGGAGTCGCCACGGATGGTCACGGAAACCTGTGCGTCGCCTGCCGAGGTGCCAAACGCACGGCTGCCGCCCAGCAGGTGCACCAGGGTGACTAGGCCTCCGGCGCCGCGGGGCAGTTGCTGGTTGGGCAACGCCACGGCATCCAGTGCCAGGTGAGCTGCGGCTGGAATCGGGTTGCGGCCCGCGTGGGGTTCGCTGGCGTGACTGGTGGCGCCACGCAGGCGCGCCGTCAGGCCTCGGCTGGCCACCGCCGCCACGCCCTCACGAACGCCCACTTCCCCCAGGGGTCGCCCGGGGACATTGTGGATAGCGTAGGCAGCGTCCAGGTTGAGATCCAGTGCGGGGTGTTCCAGGCAGCGGGCAGCACCTTCGCCGGTCTCCTCGGCGGGCTGGAACAATCCATACACGGAGCCGCCGGCAGCCTGGATGGCCAGAAGGGCACCCGCCAACATCGCCATGTGGCCGTCGTGGCCGCAGGCGTGGTGGAAACCTGGCGCCGTGGATGCATGCGCTGGCCCCGGCGCCTCATGGATCGGCAAAGCGTCCAGTTCAGCGCGCAAAAGAACCCGAGGCCGCGGGCCGACGCTGTAAAGCAAGCCGTGGCCGCCGACATCGGCAGCAAGCGGCTCTAGGCCATGGCCGGCCAGGAACGTGCGAATGCGCTCGGCGGTAGCTGCCTCGCGGTTGCTCGGCTCTGGGCAGGTATGCAATTCTTGGCGCAGTGCAACCAGTTCCGCAGCGGACACGACTTTCGAGGATGGCTCGTCTTGAGCCTTATGGGCACCGGTCGCGGGCCAGCCGGTTGGGCGGCCGGGCCGACGCTTGCGCCGATCGCCTACTTCTGGTCCAGCAGGAAGGCAAACCGGAGTGTGCGGTCCAGCACCCTCTGGAAGCCCTGGAGGCCGCCCTCCAGGGCTGCCCGGTCGCCGCCAACATCACAAGAGCGGCCTAGCGGCTAGAAGAGTCTGCTTCCGAGCCCGGTTCTTGGCGCCGGTCAAGGGGCGCTGCTCCTTAGCAGGCACTCAGCTTGTACGGGCGCTCGGCCTCGAAATAGAAGTCGGCACAACGGTTGCCAGCAACATCTTCGGCCAGGAGGAACAGGGCCACGGCGTCATCGCAATCGGCCTCGACCAGGCCTTCGGCCGGCAATTCGGCAACAAGCCACGGAACCTCCGCCTCCAGGCGGGCGAGCCCGACGCTCGGGTCCTGCACGGCGCCCACGTGTTCGAGCCACACAGGGCAAATGGCCTTGTCAGTCGGGGCGGAACATCCGGCAAGCAAGAGCATCGCAGAAATGGCCAACAGGCGCACGGCCACCCGAGGGCTGCGACCCCATTTTGTCCTTCGTGCGTTGCGCCTATACGACTGCACCCAGCGGCGGAGCGCGCCCCCTGTTGTGCAATTGATTGCGCAACTTTTCTCCCCGCCCTAGGTGCGATTTGCTCGATGGGCGCTCTCCGAGAGCGGGGTTGTCCTGCCGCATGACCCCCGTTCCCCTTGCTTCTGCGACGCTTCGGCTGGGCGGCCGGGCCGACGCTTGCGCCGATCGCCTACGTTTGGTCGATCAGGAAGGTGAACAACAGCGTCCGGTCCAGAACCGTCTGGAAGCCCGCCTCCAGCGCCGCGCGGTCGCCGCCGGCGTCCGCGATCATGGTTTCGACGGTGTCCGCGTTGTGATAC
>JBFIJP010000145.1:0-9792 GCA_041600695.1 Thermoplasmatota archaeon
ACTACATCTACTTCGAGGACAACGGCGAGGCCGGTCTGCAGCGCGACGCTGACTACGAGGCCCAGTGGTTCAACCACGGCTGCTACGACCCCGAAGAAGACTCCCCCGACATCGCCTTCTACTAAGGCGACCGGACGTAGTGCACCACTAGTTGGTCTCTTCCCTCTTTCTTCACCCCATTTTTGAATGGTCAAAAACTTCAGGCACAGCGCGAGCCTTGGGCCGCCCCTGGCAGCATGCGCCCGGCACCGCCCAACGACGGCTGGCTGGCATTTGGCTGGCGGGTCGACCGACCTGGGACCTCGTTTGGACCGATGGCTGCCAGGTGGCGGCCGGGACTCAGTCCACATTTCTTTCCGTCCGCGGCAACCATACCCCCCCGCGGCGGTGCGCACGATTACATGCAACCCCAAAATGGTTATTCCGTGGCACGGGGCTGGCGGCCCAATGAGCTACAACGTCTGCTGGGTGCAGAAGCCCACCGATGTGGTCTATTGCGTCGAGGGCCGCGTCTGCCGCACCATCGCCTGCCCATAGACTGGCATACAGAAATGCATGCCCCCGGAGGTCGGCGTGTGCCTCTAGGCACACCCCGGGGGCCCAGACGCCCGTCCCGAGGGCGTGCCACACGTGCACTGCGCCAATGACCGATGGGTGCCCGTCACCCAGGACCCCATCCAGCCACAGCCGGTTCCAGCGCTCCTGGCCTGTCCACCCCTTGGGCGCTACACCCCGCTGGGAGCAGCGTCGAAACAGCCAAGTCGCAAACGGGGCGTGCCGCCGCATGGCATACCACATGTGCACCGTGAGCAACCCGAAGGAACTGGCCAACTGTGGCGGCGGCGGCATCGGGCCGTGCAGGTTGGGCAGTTACTACTACTGTTAGTCCGGTCGGCGGGCGCCGTGGGCGCCTAGTGGCCGCCGCCTCGACTCGGGGCCTCCGTCGCGCTTCGGCCCGTTGCCACCGGCCGGCCGGCGCATCCGCCGCCTCAGCAGTGGGGCGTCCCTCGTGCTGGTAAGCGTCGTGGGTGCGCCCCCTCTTGACCGGCGATGATGCCCTGCCTGCGGTGCCAGCCTCCGGCAGCGGATGCCTGCCCAGGCCGGGATGCTGCTCCAGCGTCGCGGCCTACCCCATTACTCAGCCGAGGGTGACGGCGCCCACGACACGCTGTGGGGCGGCGTCGACGTGCCACAGGATGGCACGCTGCCCGGGTGCAAACACGATTCCCTTCTCCAGGGTTGCCTCCACGCTACCCTCCTGGCCGGCCGCTGGCGCCGCCGCTTCCAGGCGAACCGGGACGAATTGCATGCCGACACCGATGTGTACGACGCTGCCCGCGGCCAGCGGCTGCTTGCTGAACTTGCTGCGTTGAATGGAGAGCGTCACGCGCTGACCCGGCTTTCGCGCCGCCAGGGGAGCGTCCGACGGAGCCAGGATCATGCCCCGGTCCAGTTGGTCTGCCTTGGTGTTGCGCAGCGCCAACCCGACCCGATCACCAGTGACCGCCTCGGCGTGGTCCACATCGTGGATCTGAATGGAGCGCACCGGGCAGATGACCTTGTCCGGCCACGCGTACAGGGTGTCCCCCTTGCGCAGGGTGCCCTGCGCCACGACCCCCAGGATCACGGCGCCGACGCCTTTCACGTCGAAATGGTGGTCAACAGGAACCATGACGAACCCTTCGGACGGGCCGCGCTCAAAGGCGGCCAAGTGGGCGCGCACGCGGGGCCAGTCGTCCTCGGTCAGGATGGGCCAGTTTTCCAGCGTGGTGCCTTTGAGCAGTGGCGCCAGTTGGCTGGGGTCCAGGAAGTTCTGCAACACGACGATGCCATGGGTGATGCCGGCGGCATCGGCGGCCAGAATCTGCTCGCCGACGCGGGCGTTGAGTTCCGACACCACGAGCGCCGCACAATCGCCACCCGCCAGGGCGTAGCTGAGAGGCTGGACCTTGTCGGGGTACCGATCCGGGACGATCGTCGTCACGTCCGTACCCGACTCGCGGAAGTCATGAAGGTGGATGTCGCTCTGGGTTCCCACCTTGCCAAACTCGCGGCGGGCAACCAGGTTTCCGAGCAGGGCTGCGGTGACGCCGGGCACAGCCGCGCGAGCCGGGCCCCCGTCATGAGTCCTTCGCCGGCACAACGCCTTTGTCGGGGGCGGGTGTCGGCGCGATGTGGAAGAACGCGTCGAGTGCGCAGAGTGCGGGGGGCGCTACGATTCCAGCGAGTTTGCGTTCTGCCCCCGCTGCGGGGGATTACGCAGTCAGGCAGCCCCGCGGGGCCCTCCCGTGGCACCCGCCTCAAGCGATCCACGCCGCCGCCGGGTCCAGTCGGGCGGTCTCGTGCTGGTCATCATGGGAGGTGTGGCCGCGTTCGCGTTCCTGTTTTCCGCCTTTTTGCCGGCGGCCCAGGTGGAGCAGAACGTGGGTCTGCTGGCCGACCAGCCGGGCGGAGAGTTGCATCTGCTCCTGCTGGATGCAGGCGTGCCCGTGGCCAACGCCACCGTCACCGTCCAGACGATCGGCGGTGAGGCCTTCGCCAACCTCACCACGGATCCCTCGGGGTGGGCGAATACCACGCTGACGGATCATGCGGCGGTCAACGTCACCATCCTGCACGAGGGCCAAACCTGGTACCGCCAGGTGCTGGCCCTTGAGATTCAGGAAGTGGTGGTTGACGTGGCCGTTGATCCGCAAGAGACGGAGCGCTGGATTGGTGTGGATTCGTTGCTGACGGCAACGCGTGTCCTGTCGGCGGTGTTTGCTGCCATGGCCTTGCTCGTGGTCGTTGGAGGTGTGGCTGCGCTGCGATTGCGTTACCGGCACTTCGCAACGGCCGGCGCCTTCCTGGGCCTTGTGCCGGCAGGCATCCTATTTCTAGCCACACTTGGAGTCTTGCCGGCGCCAGCGACGCTCCTGTTGGGCGTCGTCGTCGGTTTGCTGGTCATGGCGACCCTGAACATCCTGCGCGGTCGCGACCTGTTCGTGTAGAAGTGGTTGCATATCCCAAGCGGCGCCACGCGCCCGCCTCTCGTCCATGCTGGCCGGCGGCCAGCAATCCAGGCGGCAGACGCTGCACGTCGACGCGTAAGGCAAGGAAGCGGCGCCGGATGCGGGGCGGAACCCCGGCTATCGCCGACCACCCGACTGGACTGCACGCAGTGCCGACGGCCCGAGATGTGGGAAGGAATCGGACCATCAGAGCCGCAGCCGTGAAGGAAGCCTTACTGCGCAGGCGTCGGCGCGCGGGCCGGTGGAAGCTGGTCCTCAAGGCCGCACTGCGGGCACTTGATGGGCGTGGGCCCCGCGATGCTGCGCACCGCAAAGAAGTGGGTCTTGCAGCGAGGGCAGTCGACGCCGATCGCGGGGACACCCACCTTCTCCTTGCGGCTCAGCGTGTCGCCGCGCAGGGAGGGCAGAATCTCGGTTTTCTCGCAGTTGGGGCAAACGAGGACCGTTTCGGCCAGCGGGTCGCGTTCCACCGCGAAGGCGTGGCTGCATTGGCCGCAGGTGGCCTTGAGGCGCAAGCGGGGTGGCCGCTGCGGCCGGCGCCACGGCAGGACGGGCGTCGAGCCACCGCCCTCACGAACGAGCAGGCGTTCCGACTGAATCTCCTGCCACTGACCCTGCACCATCGCCCAGCGTTCGCGGCGGCGTTCGGCGCGGCGGTCGTACCGGCTGCCGGCGAAGTAGCTCTCCCGGCGGGCCTTCTCCAGTTCGAGCAGGAAGGCGGGATCGTCGGAGAGATCGAGATCGATCTCGATGCCATGTTCCGGGTGGCGGCGTTCATGGACCCAGAAACGGTTGAGTTGGTGCTGGGTCCAGCCGATGAAGAAGAGGTTGCCCAGGACGGGAATCCAGGTCAGCAGCCACAACAGCAGGGGCGAACCGTAGCGCACGGGGCTGTCGCCCAGCATGCGCCGGACACGCTTGGCGGTTTGGCGCGTTACGATGGTTGGGCCAATGATGGGCAGCACCAGCAGCGCCTTGATGACAGCGTGGTTGAGCAGGAGGGCGTCATGGCCGTCCAGCTCCTTGTTGATCCGGTGCAACCAGATGCGCCGCGAGATGCCGAACGTCAGAACGTAATAGATCAGGCGCTTGGGCACCTTGCGGTCGCGACCCACGAAGACGACCCGCACGATTCGTTCGAAGCCCGTCGTCCATTTAAGGGATGGGAACGAGCCGTCGAAAGGTCCGTGGGGCGGGCCTAGATGTAGCCGTCGAGCACGGATGTCGCGTAGGACAAGTAGGCCAGCGCAATGGACACGATGAGCCAGACGATGCCCAGCACCAGTCCAGCAATCGCCATTCCCTTGCCCTTTAGCTCGGCGTTCTTGTTGCAGCGGCTGATGCCGACGGCGCCGAAGATGATCGCCAGCAGGCTCACGCCCAGAATTCCGAGGACCAGGCCCGCAATCGAGAAGCCGTCCGTGCGTTGTGCCTGGGCCGCGGTGTCCTCCTCGGGCCACGAGGATTCGTCCCACTGGCCCTCCTCCTGCGGCCATTCAGACGCGGCGGGTTCAGTCACCTCCGAGAGTGGGGTCGCGGGCACCGGTTCTGCAATGTCCCGCGTGGCGGGGGGCGCGGTGACCTGGCTTGATCCGGGGCCCTGCCCCTCGACGGCGGCAGCCGTGATGCCGTCAATCCGCTTTCCGTCGAAGCCGCACGAGTCGCAGCGCAGCGCTTCGCCGTCCTCGAATGTGTTTACTGTCTGGCACTTGGGGCATCGCAGCTTCATGGGATGGAGCGGCACAAGCAACGGCACCTCATAAGAACGCGGGATGTGGGGCAGCGCCGCTGGCGCAGGTGGGGGCCAAAGGGGTGCGCCACCAGGGGACGGGTTCGTGATTCCGGGGCCACCCTACCATAACCCTTATGATCGGAGCCCCTGCATCGAGCGCCCATGTACAAGCCCCAAGCCACCTTCGCGGGCTTGCTGATGGTGGCTGTCGCGCTGGCCGGTTGTTCCGGCGACGAGGCGGCCGGCATTAGCGTGAAGGCCCCCGAGGACCCTGTCACTGAAGCTTACACGTTCACAGCACAGGGCGGAGGGGATCGTTTCGTGTGGAACTTTGGCGATGGTAGCCCCCCGCAGGAGGGCAAGACGGTCGAACACACGTACGGCTTCGCCAACGGTCAGTTGACGGTGGAACTGCGCGTTGAGAAGGGCGACGTTCCTCAAACCTATACCAAGAAGCTCACCATGGGCACCGGGCAGAACACGGCACCGGAGTTCGTGTTTGAGGCGGCAACCAACTGGGCGATTGTGGGCGAGAAGGTTGCCTTCTCGGCCGCCAAGAGCGCCGATCCTGACAGCGACCCCCTGCGCTACCAGTGGATTTGCTTCTACAAGGGCGAACTTCTGGCCTCGCACGGCGACGCCCATGCCCACGGCGGCGCGGCCCCGGTGGGAGTTCCGTTCGGCAGCGGGTCTGCTGCCAGCCAGCCGTTTACCGTGGCCTCGGAGCCCCTGCCGGCCCCCACCCGGGAGGCGGAGGGTGACTTCTGTGATTCCTTCAGTGGCGGATCGTTCGGTCTGGACAGCACGGTGGCCGGAGCCTTCGGCAAGGCAGGCGCTTACTCCATTACATTGGTGGGGCGCGATCCGGTCAACCCGTCCGTGGCCGGCGAGTTCACGATTTTTGTCACGGACGACCGGCCCGACCCGGTCTTCAGGGACTCGTTCTCCGGGGAGCTGCACGGCG
Organism: Thermoplasmatota archaeon; assembly: GCA_041600695.1. Classification (GTDB taxonomy): domain Archaea; phylum Thermoplasmatota; class E2; order JACPAO01; family JAHFTW01; genus JBFJVP01. The sequence continues at coordinate 5,708 of JBFIJP010000145.1, forward strand.
GCGACGGTGGGCAGTTCCAGTCGCTGGCCGACGATCTGGGCTTGTCGGACGCCGCAGGCGGACCGTTCGACCAGGTGAGCCACACCTTTGGTCTGGAGTTGCCGGCCACGACGATGTACGTCAACCTGAGCCATGAGGCCGACGCGCAGAACCCCAACGAAGAGGCGCTGGCGTACACCGTTTATGCCAACAACAAGGCGCTGTACGTTGACCAGACGGGCAACAATGTGTACCAGAACCTGACGGCGGGGAACTACCGGATCATGCTGACGGTGAAAACCGCGCTACAGGTGACCTACGACCTGAGCGTGGAGGCGATGCTCGACTTGCAGCCGACGCACAAGTACGAGGCCCCGTAGGGCGAGGTCTGTCAGCGGCCCTCGTGGGCGCACCCCCACGGCTTTTCCATTTTTCGAACAAAGCATCAGACTTCCGACCACAACCCTTATGGCGGACGGGGCCGACTTGAACGACAAGTCCCCCCTTGGGGGAGGAACCTTTTCATGGCGTTCACGAAGCTTCTCCTCACTGCGCTGGCGCTCTTTGCCGTACCCCTGTCGGGATGCTTCGGCAGCAGCGGTTTCGACTTCGAGCCAGGCACCGGTTTCAAGGAAACCGGCCGCACGGTTCACCTGCGCATGTGGGTCGAGGATCTGGTGGAAGTGCCGGTGTACCCCGGCTTCAACGCCAACCTCTGGGCCTTCTGCGCCGAAGCCAAGGACCCCAACGACGACTACAGCGTCGCCGCCATCGAGTACCGCTCACAGGACGGCTTGGTCATCGACGCCGCCGGCAACATCCGCGACGCATCCGAGGGCAAATGCAGCGTCCCCGGACCCCAACTCCGGGTCAAGCAGGGCGATCGAGTCATCGTGGACTTCGAGAACAACCACTTCCACCCCCACACGATCCACTGGCACGGCCAGTTCGTTCCGTGGGAGAGCGACGGCGTGCCCGGCTCCACCCAGGACTCCGTGGCCGCCGGCAACAGCTTCCGTTACGATTTCATCGCCAAGCGCGCCGGTACCCTGTGGTACCACTGCCACGTGGACACCCAATTCCACGTCATGCAGGGCCTGTATGGCACCATCATCGTGGAACCCCAGGAAACCGAGTGGGAACCCAAGGACATTGACAAGGAATACACCCTTGTCTACTCCAACCTGCGCCGCGAACTCGTTGAAACCCAGCCCCTGGCCGAGGGCGAGGAGATCGACCCGCACAAGGACCACCGCCACGGCGCCAGCTGCGGTGCCAGCGGCATCCAGGGTTGCCAGAACCCCAAAGTGGACGTCACGCCGGATGTCTTCCTCCTCAACGGGCATAGTTTCCCAAATACAGCCAAACGAAACGATACCCTGATCGAACTGGCTCCGGGTGAACGGGTACGACTGCGAATCCTCAACGCAGGGCCGGTTTCCATCGAGACCCTGCACCCCCACGGCCACGACATGCTGGTCACCCACAAGGACGGCAACCCGCTGCCGCCCGGTGCCCGGTACTGGGTTGACACCCTGCCTATTGGGCCCGGCGAGCGTTACGATGTGGTCATCGAGGGCGTCGAGGGTCGCGAGGGCATCTGGGTATTCCACTCCCACATCACCACGCACGTGACCAACGACGGCATGTACCCGGGCGGCGCGCTCACCAAGATCGTGTACCCCGGCTTCGAGGACAACCACATGCCCTTCAGTGGCGCCGAACTGCCAGGCGGCGTGGGCTTCAAGCCGGCGCTGGTGATTCCAGCAGACCTCATGAACAGCACCACGATCTCCTTTGCAGGCACCAACTTCCCGGACGGCGTGCAGGCGACAGGTTCGTGGTCCTTCGATGTCGCCATGCCCTGCGCTGCCCGTTCAGCGTCCGTCATGGTCCGCCTGGACCCGGGCAACGCCGTCACGGGCGCGCTGTCTGAAGTTACGGTGCAGATCCTGAAGCCCGACGGCTCCCTGGAAGGCACGCTGACTGCCACCGCCAATGAACTTCAGCAGACCCTGAGCATTCCAGGACTCAACCTCACGGCTGGCCAGTATTCACTGGCTGTCGGTGGACGTGTCGTGGACGCCAACGTGGAGTTGTCCGTGTTCCTTGACTACTTCGAGAGCGAAGACCAACTCTACCCCGCCGGCCGCTCCTGCTAGGGCCGTCCGCCCCGCGGGGCTCAGGCGCCTGGCCGGCTGGTGCCGGCTAGGTGCTGGGCCCACGTGATCCGTCCGACGCGCCGGTCGGGGCATAGGTTCAGCCCGGCGCAAAAGCCCCGCACGCCCACGGGAATCCGGACCACGGGCCGGTGGCGGCCGTCGGCGCGCAGGCGCTGCCGGATCAAGTCCGCCATGCGGTGCACCTCGGGACCGCCGACATCAGGCACACGACCTTGTTCATTGCTTTCGACTAGGTCGGCCAGAGCCGTTGCGGCCTCGCTGGCAGCGATGGTCTGCGCGCGCATGCCCACAAACGCCATGGGAACGGGCAGGCGCGCCAGACGGTCGGCGAACTCGTGGAACTGGGTCAATCGCAGGATGGCATGGTCGCCGCCGGCTTCAACCAGGGCCTTTTCGGCCGCGTCCTTCACCTTGTAGTAGGAGAAATTGATCCGGTCGCATCCGACAATGGAAGGATAGACCAGGCGTGCGCCGGGCGCCGCCGCCCGCAGCGCCAGCAGTCCGTCGACCTCCACGGCGCGTGCCTTGCCAAATGCATCGGCGGCGCAGTGAACGATGGCCTGCACACCGCGGCACGCCGCCTCCAGCGTGTCCGGCTTGAGTACGTCCACTGCCAGCCAGCCATTGCGTTGCCTGCGTGTCCCGCGACGCACGGCGTGGCCGCGCCGCTCCAGTTCAGCCACAAGCGGAGCGCCAAGTATGCCGGAAGCGCCCGTCACCAGGACCTCCATGGATGCCCCATCCCGGAAAGGCTCATGGAAATGTCGGCGCGTGCGGCATGCAGTCAGGGGGTCATCGCCCCCCGAGGCGTGCACCCCCGGGCCCCCTGACTCAGCGACCAAACCGCTTATAACCAAGTCCTCCTCGCACAGCCGTCACGGGGAGCCTCAGCCATGTACCGAATCGTCCAGATGAGCGACACCGTCCGCATCCCGCCGGAACTGATGGTGGAAGACCTCCAGACCAGCATCGAGCTCCTCGTCCAGGACGCCTTCGAAGGCCGCCTGACGAAGAACCACGGCGTCACCGTGCTGACCACCAACGTTCGCCCCCAGGGTGACGGGATGATCATCCACGGAGACGGCGCCGTCTACCAGCGCGTCGTCTTCGACGCCCTCGCCTTCAAGCCCGACAACCAGGAAGTCGTCGACGGCATCGTGGCGGAGATCGTCGAGTTCGGCGCCTTCGTCCACATCGGACCCCTCGATGCCTTGGTTCACATGAGCCAGGTGATGAACGACTTCGTGTCCGCGGATGTCCAGAACGAGCGGCTGACCGGCAAGGAAACCGGCCGCAGCCTCGATGTGATGGACAACGTGCGCGCCCGCGTCGTCACCGCCAGCCTGAACGAACTCAGCCCGCGGGAGTCCAAGATCGGCCTGACCATGCGCCAGCCCGGCCTGGGCCGCTTCGAGTGGATCGACGAGGACCGCCGCAAGGCACGCGAGAACCCCGCGGAGGCGGCGTAGTTGATTCGCGCCTGCAAGAACGACCACTTCCTCAGCGAGGAAGCGCTCTGCCCCCTGTGCAACGCGCCGACGAGCAAGCAGTGGAGCGGCTTCCTGGCCGTGCTCGAGCCCGAGAAGTCGGAACTCGCCGAGGCCATGAACATCAGCAAGAGCGGCAACTACGCCCTCAAAGTGAGGTAATCCATGCTCGCGTCGGTCGCTGAAATCCCCAAGCCCGCCAAGGCGCTGCCTGAGGACGCCCAGCAATTGTTCGTGGCGACCTACAACAAGGACTTCGGCTGGCGCTGCAGCGAGGCGCACGCTGAGAAGGCCGCGTGGCGCGCTGTCCTCGACCGGTACGAGGAGTCGGAAGACGGCTCCTGGGTCGCGAAGTAGGCATGGCTGACTGGCGGCCCGCCGACCGCTACACCCTTCCCGCCGCCCTTCGGGGTGACCTCGCCCAGGCCTACGGCCC
>JBFIJP010000146.1:0-9761 GCA_041600695.1 Thermoplasmatota archaeon
GCCGCCGTGCCGACCTGATCGAAGATCACTTCGACCGTGAACCGGTCAATGCGGCCGTCCAGATCGAGGTGGAAAGCCTCCTGCTCGAACTGGCCATTGCTGATGGCGGGGATGCCGCTGGCCGCCAAGGCGAGCGAGAGGCCTTCGCCCACCAACCGGAGGCCATCGCGGGGACCAACGATGCCAACGATGTTCAGTTCTTCCAGGGTATCGGCGGTCTCGATGGTGCCGACGCCCTCGGGCCAGCGGATGGCCAAGCCGGGCACACCGCGCGAGTTGAACAGAAGGTAAACGTCGGTGGCCGTGCCGGGCAGGTCCATGACCAGCTCGAGGATGATCTGGTCGATGCGCCCGTCGAGGCCCAGCGCGAAGGCGTCCTGTTCGAAGACACCGCCGGTGATGGCGGGAACGCCTGCCAGGCTGAACCGGATGGACAGGCCCTCACCCTTCAGGGAGAAGCCGTCGCGGCCGCCGACCACGGCGACCATCTCCAGCAAGTCGAGGGTGCCCTGGGTTTCCAGGATGCCAACGCCATCAGGCCAACGTGCCTCGATTCCCGGAACGCCCTGCGCCCGCAGGAGCATGAAGATGTCGGAGGCATCATCCGGCAGGTCCAGCCGGAATTCAAGCAGAATCTCGTCGATGCGTCCGTCCAGGCCGAGCACGAAGTTGTCCGTGCCCCAGGTGCCCTGGGTGATGCGGGCGACATTGGTGGCGCTCAGCCGGGCGTAAACGCCCTCGCCCACCAGGTCCATGCCGCTGCGGGGACCCACGATGCCCACAAGATTGAGCGAATCCAGGTTGCCGTTGGTGGCAATCGAACCCTGGCCGTTGGGCCAGCGCACATCGATGCCGGGAACGCCGCGAGAGTCGAACAGCAGGTACAGGTCCGACGCATCATCCGGCGCATCCAGGACGAACTCGATGGCGATCTGGCCGATCTGGCCGTCCAGACCCAGATTGAACCGGTCCTCCTGCCACGTGGCGCCGGAAATGACCGGCACGTCCGCGATGATGAAGTTGAACTGGATGGTCGGCGCCGCCACCGGGCCCACATGGAAGTGGGCCGTCAGGCTGTCCAGGGGCGCATGGGTTGCCAGCGTGCCGGCATCGCCGAGGCCCAGCTCAATGCCGGGGAAGCCAAGCGCTTGCAGGTAGATCTGCAACTCGCCCGGCGTGGCACCGGGCTGGCGGGCCTGGAACAGGAACATGATTTCCTCGATGCGAGCGTCCGCCGGGGAGAAGCCCAGCGAGAAGCCGCCGTCGCCGAAGGCACCAGCGCGCATCTGGGGAACACCGGTGAGCCCGAAGATCATCAGGACGTCGGGGTCCATGATGTCGCCGAGCCGGAAGTCCAGCGTCAGTTCATCCAGGACACCCCGACTCTCAATGGCGCCGGTGGTTGCATCCAGCAGGAGTCCGGGGACGCCCAGCGCCAGGAAGTGGGCGTAGAAGTCACTGGCCGTGCCCGCCAGATCCGAGCGGAAGATCAGTTCGATGCGCTCCACCTGGGCATCGGCGGGTTCGAAGCTGAGATCGACGCCCTGGGCCCACGAGAACAAGGCGATCTTGGGAACATCCACCAGTTCAAAGCCGACCAGCAGGGGCGGAGCGGCTTCGGGTCCGAGGCGGACATAGAACCGGATGTGTTCGATGCGTTCATCGGTAGCCAGTGTCCGGGCGTCGGGATCGAGCGCGAAGCCCGGCAGGCCGTTGGCCTCGAACTGGAACAACACATCGTTGGCGTCATCCACCTGATCGGAGAGGAACTCGAAGAGGATGGTGCCGATGCGACCATCGCCAGCGAAGTCGAACTCAATCGTGCTGCCCCAGGAGGAACTGCGGATTTCCGGCACTTCCTCGATGCGCAGCAGAACCTGGATCATGGGCGCGGTCACGCCCTTGCGGAAGAACGCCTCGATGCGGTCCAGGCGGCCCGCAGTGGTCAGTCCGCCGCCAGCGGCTCCCCAGCCCAGGGCAAGACCCGGAACACCAATGGCTTCCAGGTAGAGTTGCATGTCGCCGGCCAGGAACTGGAAGAACACGCGACCGATGCGCTGGGTCCCCAGATCCAGGTCAAAGGACGCGGCACTCCAGGTGGCTCCCTCGATGCGGGGCACGTCCTCGATCTCAAAGATGAGGCTGAGGTTGGGATTGTCGGCAATCCCCTGAATGAGTTGGATGCTGATACTGTCCAGCGCCCCGTCACTTCCGAAAGAACCGCCGTCGGCCGTCCACGATGCCGCGACGCCGGGAACCCCCAGCGCCTCGAACAAGAGTTGCAGGCCGGATTCAGGCGCGTTCTCGGGTGCAAGGACCAATTGGAGAACAATGGAGCCGATGCGGTGGCCGCCCAAGTCGACGGAAACCGATTCGCTGCCCCAGTCGAAGGTCGCCTGGGGAAGATGCACGATCTCTGCGAAGAAGGCCAGACCAGGCCGTGAAATCAGCGCATAGATGCGACCAATGGCATCGCCATCCGGGATGCCGATGCCCATGCCGGTGGCCCCCCAGGAGAAGTGCATGGTGGCCGGAATCGATTCGATGCCGAAGGCCATGGTGGTGTCCCGGAGGGTTGCCGCCAGGACGATGGCCTCAAGGCGGTCACTCATGACCAAGTCGGCGCCGTCGTCCGTAAACAGGAGGCTGACGACCTCGGGGATGCCGCGCACGGCGAACAGGATGTCCACGTCGGGGGCAAGGAGCTGGAGGGAAACCTCTGCGATCACGTCGGTGGCCCGGTACGTGACGCTGGGGCTGGGCACCAACTGGAAGTCAACGCCGATCTCGTCGGGGATGTTGCTGATGCAGAACCGCAGCACGTTGCTGTCCTTGCCGAAGCTCCAGCAGAAGGGGCCGGTCATGCCCAGGTCAACATCGATGCTGCCCGTTCCGCCGGCCAGGCCACTGATGATGCCTCCAACACCGTCGCCGCTGCTGGCAACATTGCTGAGTTTGGCCGAGTGCTGGCGGGCGGCGCCATCCACTTCGGCGAGCATGTGGTTGCCTTCCACCGCCATGTACTGGTGTTCGCCCGCCGCGTCGACCACGTTGGACGACAGGACAGTGCCCCCGTCCATGGCGCCGTTGGCCATCACGTTCACATTGGCGGCGTTGAGTGCAACCGAAGCGGTGCCATCCAGGCCACCCATGTGGACGACGGTTTCCGTGGAAGGCGCGCTGGGGCCGTCGAGGGGTCGGTCCAGGTGGCCCACGACTTCGTCGATCCGGTCCGAGCCGCCCACGTTGATACTGGTGGTGGTGACATCCAGGGACAGCGAACTGGGCAGGTTGGAGAAGCCGAAGCGCTGCGTCTGCAGGCCATCGGGCATCTGCTGCTCGATGTCCACCGTGAAGGCGCGCGATGAGGCAGTGGAGGTGCTGATGGCAAACCCGCCTGCTGCGTCGGGGCGCACGGTGGCGCTGCGAACGCCAGGCAGGGCAAAGGCAACCAGTTCCTCGTTGAGCTTGAAGCCGGACGTCTGGAAGCCCACCTCAAGGGCCGCAGCCGAAGACTTGGCCACGACTGCCCTCACTTCAGTGGGGGCGAGGTCGTTGCTGAACTCCAGGCCATTGGTGGCGTCGAGCGTGAATTCCCGGCCCGCACCCTGGACCATGGTCCACGTTGCGTGGTCGTAGCCGTCGCTGACTTGGCCAGCCACGGCACGGTAGGTGGCCGCACGCTCAACCGAGTCCACCGAGATGCGGGACTCAGTAAGCAGGATGGTGGCCTGACGCTTGGCGTTCTCCACCACGAGACCGCGGTGCTGGAACGGCTCCGAGGACGTGGTGAAGGACTGGTGGGCGACGGCCAAGGCGGCGCCGGGCACCGTTGTCAGGGTGAGTTCATCGCCGCGCATGGTGGCAACGGTGGCGGGCAGGCCCTCACTGGAGAGAACCAGGCCAAGCCCACCACTGCTGGTGCCGCGCCTGGCGAGAACTTGGATGTCGTAAGGCGTCGTGGGTTGCACCTCGAGAACCGAGCGCTGTCGGGCCACGTCGATGTTGCTCTCCATCAACATGTGAATGGGGGGCTGCTCGCCGCTGACGGCAACCGTCGCAACATCGCCTTCGACCGTCTCATCATGGAGCACCGAGGTCGCCAGGGAGAACTCTCCCGCGGCGCCGGCCGTGGCAAACTCCACGGCAGGCCCAAGGCCCTTGACCAGGACATCCAGGACATCGGCGCCCTGGCCAACGCTCACCTCGTGCACGACCAGTTTGCCGCTGCCAGGCATGTGGAAAGCCAGCGCCAGGTCGTACGGGAAGGCCGAAGTCGAGCCGAACGTGTTCTCTGAGTCTTCCTCAAGCTGCGCCAGGAGTGACGCCGTAGCCAGGCCGGCCGTTTCGATCTGCTCGCGTGTAATGGTAACATCGCCCAGAACGATTTCGGGGATGTCAGCCAGGGGATCCATGGATTGCAGCACGCCGACGGCATCGCTCACGACGGCTGCCGGGTCGACAATGCCGTTGATCCGCTGGACGATCATGCGTGGCTCGACAGGTCCGTCGCTGACGACGTTTCCGACCACGCCGCCATCGGTAGACGGCTGCAACGCCATCTGAACCATCAGGTCAGGCATCGAGTCGCCGTCGACATCCACCAGTGTTGGCACCTCCCAGGTGCCGTTGAAACGCACGCCGTTGACGACGCCACTGTAGTGGAGTTGCTGGCCAGCGGCATTGAGGGCCGCCACCAAGGCATCGACCTGGTCGGTGACGATGGCTTCGTCCACCAGGGCCGGCGGGGCAAGGAGCTCCTCAACGCCCGCGGCGAACGCGGCTACATCGTGGTCCAGTTCGGCCACCGGCGCAGACACCTTGGTGAACTCACTCAGAGGGCCCTGGATTTCCTCAGGGAACAGCAGCGCGTCATCAAGGAGGCCAAGCAAATCGTAGAGTGCATCCTCGTTGAGACCGGCCAAGTCGCGCAGGAAGTCCAGGAGCGTCGGGAGGTCCAGACTGAACGCTGGGTCAAGCCAGGCATCCGGAGGCGCTGCCGACAGGGGGCTGTCCAGGCGCGCGGCAGGGATGTCTGCCGGAGCCGGAACCAGTTGGGGAATGGCAATCTCAAGGGGCGCCACGCTGGCAATGGTCAGCTCGGGGCTGGTAATCGTGGGGGGCTGCACAGCGCCGGGCGCCGGAGCGGGAATGGTCGGCGGTTCCATCTGGCCGGGAGCCGTGGGAAGCCCAGGGTGGGCCACATCGGGCAGCTCGGTGGGATCGATGGACGCCACATCGAGGCCGGGGTACTCGGGAAGCGCCGGCGCGTCGGGCATCTCCACATCGACGGTAAGCTCCGGGGCAGCGGGCCCGATGGGCTTGCTGAGGGGCACGTCTGGAACCGCGGGGAGTTCGGGGCTCGAGGGAGCAGCCGGGAGTTCAGGGCCCATGGGCACACTGGGGGCACCGGGGACACCCGGAACGTCCGGAAGCGTAAGGGTCGCCGTGGGCGCCACCGGCATCAAGGGAATGTCGGGGGCCTCGGGCGTGGTGGGCGTACCCGGGCTCTTGGGCGTGCCAGGAACACCAGGAGCATTGGGGAGGACGCCGGGCACACCAGGAACGCCAGGTGCCTCGGGGGCTCCGGGGGCTGCGGGTGCCAGGGGAGCGTCGGGAACACCCGGAACGCCAGGCGGAGACGGAGCGGTGGGAACACCCGGAACGCCGGGCGCGGCGGGAGCAGCCGGGACGCCGGGAGCCTTCGGGGCCTCAGGGGCCTGGGGAACGCCGGGAGCCGAGGGAGCACCAGGGACGGAAGGGACTCCAGGAACACCCGGAACTCCAGGGGCCTCGGGCGCCGTTGGGGAAGCGCTCACCGTCGGAGGCGTCGGCACATCGGGGACGCCGGGCACGGAGGGAGCACCGGGCACACCAGGCACGCTGGGCGCCGAGGCGGGCGTCACGGGAACACTGGGCACACCGGGGGTTGAAGGGGCGGCGGGGGCACCGGGCGCCCGCGGGGCGGCCGGAGCCGCGGGAATGACGGGTTCCACTGGCGCAGGGTTGGCCAGGGAAATCTCCGGCGCGGCCGGTTCGGGTGCCGCGAAAGGCATCTGGGGAACGGGAGGGGCCACGAGATCGAAGGCGGGCGGTGCTGGAACGTCCGGGATGTCGATGTCGTGGGCAGGAATGCCGACCTCCTCAATGGGAGCAGCGGCGTAGGGAACGAAGTCCTCCGGCATGATGGCCGTCTCGTTCAGGTTGCCCCAGTGGCGCACGGGTTCCTGGGCGAACTCCTGACGGATGGCGTTGTCCTGCTCGGACGCCTCTTCGTTGGGGGTGGGCTCCGGCGGCTGCGAATCAGCCGGAGACATGCCCTCCGAAGCAACTTCCTGGATATGGTCAATGAACTTGACCCGGTCGAAAATGAGACCATACAGGAAATTGGTGTACACGCCGTCCACGCGTTCCTGCGTGAGCGGATTCCCGTTCTCATCCGTGAGCGGGTCCTCGGGCGTAGACATGCCCAACGCAGGGCCGGCGTTCACCGGCTCCAGCTTGGCCGCATACTGGGGATCGTCCTTCATCGCCTGGATGATGTCCTTCACCAAGGACATCCGCAGGGCTGGCTCGTAGTCGGGGTACGTACCCGGCGTATCCGAGAATGGCTCCGTCTTGTGGACGAAGACATCCATGTATAGATTCACGAACGCCTCGCGTTGCTCCGGAGTCATGGACGTCACCGTGTACTCCGGTGAAGGGTCCGACTGAGCCGCCGCTGGGGCGACCGGGGCCATGAACGGTACCGGTGAGACCATCACGAGGACGGCAAACAGAGCAAGCATGCGCACGCCACGAAGACGTGCAAAGTTTCCAGCAGCCAAGGAAATCCACTCCCGGCGGACAATCTGCGGTGCTGGGCCAACCACGTTTCCCAGCTAACCAGAGCGTTGCCTACCGAACCAGATGGACAATACTTGCGCCATATAAGATGTTTAGTAGGCGTGAAAATTCGACGAGCGTCGCAGATCGCTGGAGATGCCGCCACAAGAAACAGGATTCACGCCAACGTTATCCCCAATTCCTGACTTTTGTGGCCCCCGAGCCGGTATCCGGCTTCATGGGAGGAGAAGCCGGACCAGGACGGCCCGCCGCCCCCCGGCCGTAGCAAGGCTAACAAAACGACGCCACAAAAAAACAAAAAGAAAAGGCAGGTGGAAAAGGGAAGGAAAGGGGGAAAGTGTACCGGCCACAGCCGGGCGCCGGCGGGATCAGTGCCGGTGGCTGTCCGTCCAGGTGTCCACGCGGAACGAGAAGTACTTCACGAACCCGTAGGCCACGATGAACTCCGACGGATACAGGCGACCCAGTTGCACGCACACCGCCGTTGGGTTCTTCCAGTCGACGCCGGCACACAGCAATGTTCTCGGGTTGATGAACACGTGATGCGTTCCGTACGCCACGTCCAGACCCCGGAAGGGAACCACTGGCGGCACTGCGATGGGCAGATCGAAGCCCCAATTGCCCGGATACGTACCGCGCACGCCCATCTTGTAGTGCCGGTCGCACCAGTACAACTTCCAGCCGGATGAACACGGCCATCCGAGGTAGAAGTACGTAATCGTACAACATTCCCAATTGAGCACTTCAAACGAAATGAAGCCCGGATCGAGAATCAGGCTGAGTGTTGGTAAGTTGATACACACACACAGCACGCGACTACCGACCACATACAGCTCCAATCCGGCACCGGCTGAGAAACCGGCTCCGGCGCGGAAGTGGAACACCAGTCTGCCATCGATTTCGATGATGGACTCAAGGCTGGGATTGATCTTTACGCGACCCAGATCGTCCAACAGGAGCGACAGGGTTTCGATGCCAAACCACCAGTCGTAATGCCAGAAGTACTTCAGTTCGGCAAAGTCGAGACAGATGACACACTTGCTCGGCTGGCTCTTGCCGTCGTGGAACTTGAGCTGGAAGTCACCGAAGAAGCGACCCAGCCGCTCTCCGTACTGCGGGCTCGGGTCCACGATCAGCGAATTGCCGGAGGTGGAGATGCTGATGCCGTCCCGCGGGATGTCCACCAGTTGCAACAGCAGGTGACCCTGGCTGTCGTACTGGGCCAGGCCCTTGAGCCAGTCTGGCACAGCGGAACCGCCGTTCTTGATGGCAGTTCGGCCAATGGTGTTCCACAACTGGCCAATGTTGGTGTACAGCGTAGCATCGAGCGTCGGGGCGCTGGCGGTGTAGGTGACGCCAGGCAGAGCGGGGCTGCAACTGGAACAGTCCGCCTTGCCGTACGTTGACTTGCCCGCCGACAGACTGACACTGGTCGGGATGTCCTCCACGGTCATCCAGATCGGGAAGCCGGAACTGGTCACATCCGAGTTGACCACCCGGATGCTTCCCGGATCAGCGTACCAGCCGCCGTCAAAGCGCAGCCCGAGGAACACCCGCTCCACCGGCTGTGCCGCCGTGGCGGTGATCGTGGGCTTGCCGCCCTGCGCCGCCGTACCCATGGACTGACCCACGGAGAGGGCCGTGGGCAGGTTGGACACGGTCGCTACCGCCATCACGTTGAGCTCGTAGGGTGCCAGAGGCAGAGGCACCTTCGTGTTGATGCGCATGTCCACCTTGCCCATGGCGACGCCGGCGTCGAACCCATAGGAGGGAACGCCGTTGGCCACCGACTTGGTGAACGAGAAGGACGTCGGCAGGGGCGAGTAGATCTTCCACTTGGTCGCCAGGCCCGGGTTAACGAGGTCCAGGTACGTGTTGCCCATCAGGCCACAGTCGGTGGCGCTGCCGTTGCGGGTACACTTGCCGGCCGGGTCACTGATGGTCTGCCAGGGCCAGTAAGGCTCTGCGGCCTTGCTCATGGCATTACGGGTGCCCGCCTCAATGAAGCCCTGCAGCCACGGTGTCGCAGCCAGACAGCCAGAGGAGGTGCACGCCCGCGTACCGGTGAACGTGGTGACATCGGGAGTGATGCTGAGTGTTCCCGTTGCCGGCAGGTTGGACAAGGTCAGATCAGCCTTGGCCACCAGGGGGGCGATCTCAAGGTCCGCGACGACGCGCAGGGTCGGGTCGTTGACGAACTTGAGCGTCAGATCCTGACCCTTCGTGGCGGCGTTGGACGCCCAACTCGCGCCCTTGAAGCCCGAAATCTTGGCACTCAGGCCGAACTGGAGCACGCCGGGCCAACTGGTGCCGTACCCATCGGGCCGCAGCCAGGCGCCCACAAAAGCACCGCCGTAGCCGTCCGGGTTGTACGCAAAGGTGCCCTTCCTGAACACCAGCGTGGCCGAGTCCAGACCCCGCGGGGTGTCGAAGCTGAAGCCGGTACTGGTGGTTCCCACGTTGACCGTTGGAATTCCGTTGGCCGCCAACAGCAGGTACAGGTCGTCGGCGTCCCGGGCCATGTTCACGAACACCTCGAACGTGATGCTCGCAATCTTGGCGGTTCCGAGGTCCATGTTGAACCCGGTGCCGCCCCAGGGCGCGCTCACGATCCGTGGAACGCCCAGGGCGACCAACTTCACCGACAGACCCGTGCCAGCCAAGTTCTGGCCGTTGCGTGGGCCAACGATCGCCACCAGACCCAACTCGTCAAGCACACCAGTGGTGCTGAGGGCGCCGCCAGCGGTTCCCCAGTTGACGTTGATGCCGGGCACACCCTTCGAATTGAAGAGCAGGAAGACGTCCGTAGCGGTTCCCGCCAGATCCATCACGAATTGCAGCGTGATGTCCTGGATGCGGCCCGCCAGACCCAGGGACAAGGTATCCTTGTTCCAGGAGCCGGTAATCGCCGGCAC
>JBFIJP010000147.1:0-9727 GCA_041600695.1 Thermoplasmatota archaeon
CAGTAGCTGCCTCTGCTATCGATGACCATGGGAATCACACGAACAGGGTTTGGCCGCCGCCGCTCACGTCAAGGAAGCTGGCGGCGCCTACGACATCCTCCACTTCGGGGATCAGGTCGGCTTGGGTCATGCCCATCATTTCCATGGAGGTGGAGCAGGCGTGTAAGTGGACGCCGAGGTCTTTGGCATTGGCAATCATTTCAGGCATGGGGGGAATCTTGATCTTGGCGATGTTGCGCTTCATCATCCCGGTCATCATCGTGTTCATGCCGGGGATGCCGCCGACCCAGGTGGGCATGTGGCTCGCCGGGTTGCCGACGGGGGTTGCCTTGAGCTTGGGGAGTTTGTCCTTGTGAATCAGGTCCATGCCCCAGAACGTGAAGAAAAGGTGAACCTCGTAACCCATGGTGGCGGCGGCGTTGCCGAGAATGAAGGGCGGGTAAGCCATGTCAAGGCTTCCCTTGGAGCAAATGATGCTGAGCTTGGGGGTGGGTGGCATCTCAGGGCTGCATGGGGGAGACTCGCTACATAAGGCGAGGTCCCGATTCCTATTGGGGAGAATGTTCGCCCCCTGGGTGGGATATTGCGTTGCCCGGGCGCATGCCGGGCCCTGTGGGGCCGTTGTGTGACAGTGTACCAAGGCGCTGTACACCACCGGCCGTCCGGTTCAGTCCTGGGCCGGCGGTGCCGGCGCCGCTTGCCAGGACGGGCGTCCGCATGATGGGCAAAAGTTGGCGCTTTCGGACAGGCCGTCGATGCAGGACTCGCAAGCGGGAACCTTGGCGTATTCGTGCAGCACCAATTGGGTGGCTCCCTCGGGTGCCATGATCCGCTGCGCATCCAGGATGCGGGCGGCGCGGTGCTGTTTTTCTCCCCACGTGGACAGCAGAATACCTCCGATGAAGGTGAGGGCTCCAAAGCAGAGCACGACGATGGACGCCACCTTCCAGTCGCGCACGGCGTCGGTTCCCGCGTCTTCGCCAACGCGCTGTTCAGCAAATCCGATCCCGCCGATGCCGGCCAGAACCAGCAGGAAGCCCAGCGCCATCGGGGCCAGTGCGACCCACCGCCACCGCGCCGAGCTTTTCAGGTGCAGCAGGCGGACCTCGTCGGCGGGAGTCCACGGCATTGGCCAGCGACTTGCGGGCGCAGGCAAAAGGATGGCGAAGGTGGCCGCCCGCTACCGCCGTCAAGCCGGCCGGGCGGCACAGGCAGGGGGCCATGGCACCGCTTTGCAGCTAAACCGTGCCGCCGCAGCGCGGCCGAGGCGCTGCCACAGCGCCTCCGTGCTGTCAAGGAGGTTTCACCGGACCGCTACTCCAATCCTAAATAACGCGGCCATAATCCTGTTGTGCCCCAGGGCAAGGATTCGATATCATGGCCAAATTCATGTACCTCTACAGTGGCGGCACCTACCCCGAGACTCCCGAAGCAGCCAAGCAGGTGATGGACGCCTGGATGAAGTGGATGGGTGGTCTGGGCGACAAGCTGCTTGACGGTGGTTCCCCCCTGGGCGAAAAGAAGTTCGTAGGCGGCGCCAAGGACAGCAAGGTCAACGGCTTCAATGTGGTTGAGGCAGATTCCCTGGATGGTGCCGCGGCCCTCACCAAGGACCACCCGCACCTAGCGGCGGGCGGGGCCATCGAGATCGCGACCTTTGTGGACATGTAGCTCCCGGTGCCAGGCGTGACGGGCTGATCAATGCCAATGCCGAAACCTGCCGGCCCGCTAACCCCGGTTGATTTTCGAGGCGAAACTGGCCGCCTTGCTGCCGGCGGCCACCTCGATGATGTGGTCCTTGTAGCTGAGGACGAGCAGCGTGCCGCGGGCTTCAGCGGCCAGATCAGAGAAGGGCACCTTGGCCTTGATGGCGCCCCGGAAAACGACGACGCCATCCTGGATGTCTGCCTTCATTTTCGCGCCGGTGCCCCGCTGGATGCCAGTCAATTCGACCATGGGCGGGCGAGGCAGGGCCGTTATGTGACCGTTGTGTGGGGTTCTCCGGGAGCCACGCGCCGGTTGTGCGCAGGTGGTGCGCTCGTCACGCGCGGCCGCTGGCCAGAGGCACTTCCAGTTTGTGGAAGCCGGCACTCCAGGCTTCCTGTATGTCGTGTTTGTCTGCGGCCAGGCCTTCCATCGCGACGACCATGTGCGTACCGCCAGGCGTGGCTTCGAGACCGGCGTGGATGGGCATGGAGCCGTCCGTTGGACCCGGAACCAGCTTGCAGGGAGCCGCAACGACATGGCCGGTCCCCTCGGTCAGCATTTCGCCTTCGGGGCTGGGCATGGGCATCCGAGACCTGCCGCCCGGGCGCACGTCGAACTGGTCGATGGCCCAGTTGACGGAGCCGGGACTGTAGCACTGCTCAGGGAGCGTGGCCGCTCGGCCAGGCGCCCTCTTCATATCGCGCGCCGCTTGCCTCCCAGAGAATGCAGGCGATCCAGTACAGCCGCTACGGCGGCGGCGAAGCCCTACAACTGGTGGATGTCCCCGCGCCCGAGCCGGGTCCCGGCGAGGTACGCCTGCGTGTGCGCGCTGCGGCCGTCAACCCGTACGATTTTCACTTCATGCGTGGCGAACCCCTCTTCATGCGGCTCATCATCGGCCTGCGCCGGCCCCGCAAGCGCGGCATCGGGCGCGACGCGGCGGGTGTGGTGGATGCCGTGGGCCCAGGGGTAACAGAGTTCTCGATCGGGGACGAGGTGTACGGCGCGGCCACCGGAGCGTTCGCCGAGGAGGCCATCGGCGTCGTCCACGAGTTGATCCGCAAGCCTGCCCGGCTCTCCTGGGCCGAGGCCGCAGCCATCCCGATGGCCGCCATCACCGGCTTGCAGGCCCTGGATCGGGGACGCGTCGCCGCCGGCAGCCGGGTCTTGATCAACGGCGCCTCCGGTGGCATCGGCCACTTCACGGTCCAGATGGCCAAGGCCATGGGTGCCCACGTGACGGCCGTGTGCAAGACCAGCAACGTGGACTGGGTCCGGGCCTTGGGCGCTGACGAGGTGATGGACTACACACAGATCTCCATCACCGACCTGCCGCCGCGCTTCGACTGCATCATCGACACCGTCGCCAACCACTCCGTTTCCGCCTGCGGCCGGCTCCTGACCCCGGGCGGAACATACGTTTGGCTTGGGTCGGCCCAGATGGGGCGCGTGTTCGGCCCCCTCGGTCGCGCCCTGCTCATGACGGTAGCCGGCCGCCGGTATCAGGTCGTCAACGCCAGGGGGACCCGCGACGACATGGAGCGCCTCAACGGGTTCATCGAGGCGGGGCAACTGCAACCCGTGATCGAACACACCTTTCCCCTGGCGCGGGTGGGAGAGGCAATCGCCCATGTGGAAGCTGGCCACACCAGGGGCAAGACGGTCATCCAGGTGGCCTGACGCGCAGCTTCTGGGACCGCCACGCCAAGCGGTTGGAAGCAACGGCCGGCGCGGTTGGGCACGCCGGGGTGGTTCGGGGCCAATAACGATGGGCGACCCGGCGGCCTGATCGCGCCAGCGGCGTGCCCGGGGGCCATGAACCCTCCGGCGCGAGCCCTCGTCCCCGTCGCCCCCCTGCTGCGCCCTGAAGGCCACGCGCACCCGTTTGGCGGAAGCGTGCCGTCGTCGCACACGTCCAAGGCGTGTTGGCGAAGGGCGCCGACCGACGCGGACCTGGGGTGGCCGACGGAACTGAAGAGGGAACCTGTCGACAAGTCCATGCACGTCGCCTGGATGGTCCTGCATGGACGCAACGCTCACCCAACTGCGATGGTTCGTCTTCATCATGGGCCCCCTGGTCCTGGTGTCGTACGTGGCTGGCATCCTGCGTGCAAAGGAACCGGAGGATCTCTGGGGCGGCGTCGAGGGCACCATGCGCACGGCGACGATCCCGTTCATGTTCCTGGCAGCAGCAGGCTTTCTGGTGTTTGCTTATTTCCTGCTTTTCCGGCTGGAACCGACCCAATTGGCCGGCCTGCGGTGGCCGTGGGGTACCAGCGACGGCAACGGCATCGACCGGGCGTTGCTGGGGTATGCGTTGTACCTGATCCCATCCGCGTTGTGGCTCGAATCCACACTGCTCCACCTCAACCATCCCCAACCATGGACGCCCGCTCTGGTCATCATCGTCCTCACGCTGGTCTCCGTCGGGATTGTGATGCTGGGTCTCCTCTCCTGGAGCGCCGTGCAGGACGGCGTTCCCGGCGCGGCCTGGATGCTGGCTGGCGTGGTCGCCATGGGAATCCAGAGTATCCTCAATGACAACGTCGTGTGGGTCCTGAAATTCCCGTGGTGAGTCAAAGAATGCCAGGAAGAATCGCCTTGCGTTGCGGATAATCGGGGAATTGCTCCTGGTACCAGCGGTGGTTCTGTAGCGAGCGCGGTATCAGATTGGCCATCGTATAGAGTGCAAACGCGGCCCCCGCCGGCGACCAAGCCGCCAGGGCAAATCCCACCCACTCAAGGACCTCGCCCAGATAATTGGGGCAACTGACGTAGCGAAACAGGCCGCCGCGCGGAATCCTGTACCCGGTTTCGCCCGGGGCGCGGAGTTGCAACAGGATGTGGTCGCTGTGCAGGTTGATGGCCATGCCGGCCAGGAAAACCAAGGTCCCCCCGATGAAGCGGGAATCCCACAACCAGGAAATGGAGTAGGTGGCAAGGTGGCCGATCCACCAGGAGTTAATCGTCGCATTCAGGCAGTTGAAGGCGAAGGCGAGCGCGGCGACCAGCAGCGGCATCGGCTTGGTGCTGCGGGTTCGAAACGGAAAGATGAACGTTCGGTGCAGGTAGTGGAGTTGCCAGAGGCCGAAGAGGACCCAGGCAGCGCCGGTTGCCTCCCACGCGGCCAGCCCGGCAAACCCACCCACGAAGACCGCCGCAAACACGATGACTGCCGGCGACTCCATGGCGATCCATCCCACGCGGCTTGGTATTGTGGGGCCCCATCCGGCGCGCAGATGTCGCCCATAGGGTGCCGTTACGAGGAGCAGGCCCACAGCCGTGGCCGCCGCCAGGGCAATCTCAAGCCAGACCAGCCACCAGAACACTACCGGCCCTCGGCAGCAAACCAGTCGTAGAGGCCGCGCACCGTTTCCACGAGCGGCCGGGCCTCATGGCCTAGGACCTGGCGTGCCCGACTGCTGTCAATCGGTTTCCCGTGGCGCAGGGCGCCCAGCGATTCCAGTGTGTAAACGGGATCGTGGCGCTTGCGAAGGCGGGCCAATGGAACCCCCGCGGCGGCAAGCCAGATGGGCACCACCAGCCTCGGCGGCGCTTGACCCGTGCATTGGGCGGCCATTTCCGCCAGTTCCACCATGGTTGCGTAATGACCCCCCAGCAGATAGTTCTCGCCAGGCGCCCCGTCGGCCAGTGCCCGGACGGTTGCGTGGGCCACGTCCCGCACATCCACCCAGTCGAATCCGCCTGCCACGAGGGCTGGGAGGCGGCCGTCGCGCAGGGACAGGAAGAACAGCCCCATCCGGCTTGGCCCGGGGTCAGACGGGCCGATGATGCCGGCCGGGTTGAGGATCGTGGCGTCCAGCCCGTCGCTCACCTGGCTCCGCACAGCGTCTTCCCCCGCTGCCTTCGACTGGTCGTAGGCGTAATTGCGCGACCCCGATCGAGGATGCGTCTCACGCACGATGGCGGGCCCGGTCGAGAGCGAGAAGGCATGTACGCTGCTCATGTGGACCATGCGGCAGCCCGCGTGCCGGGCCGCCACCGCCACGTTGTGCGTTCCCTCCACGTTGATGCGGGCCACGGAACCATCGGGGTCTCCGGAGATGCTGATCTTGGCGGCCATGTGAATGACGGCGTCGGCACCCCGCAGGGCCGTGTCCAGGGCGCCCGAATCTAGGATGCTGGCGGGGACCTGCTCCACACCGAGGCGGTCCAGCACGTTGGCGTTGCGGTGCACCGTCGCTCGCACGTCGTGGCCTGCCGCCAGGAGGGCGGGGACGACGTTGCTGCCCAGGTGTCCGTTGGCACCGGTGACCACGACGAGCACGGCCCCCCAAGGGCCAGGAGGCTACTTGATGGGTGGACAAGGGTGCCGTTGGCAGCGTATCTGTGGTGGCGCCAGCGGGGTCCGGTCTCGTGCCTGGCGCGTGGCGGCGCGCGCGGCGTCTCTTGGGGTTGTGCAATCACTTCTAGCTGGACGCCTGCTTGGCTTCGCTGATTTCGAAGAGGTGTCCGTCAGGGTCGCGGAAGAACGCCCGGACCTCCCATTGTGATTCGATGGGTGGCGTGAGGAATTCGGCGCCCCGGCCGTGCAGCTCGTGGTATGCGTCACGGCAGTTGGTCACGCGGAACGTCATGGAATGGCTGACTCGGCCCAGCGCCTCCGGCGGTGCCATGGTGACGTCCGGCTTGTCGGCCGTCGGTCCCCCGCCCGTGACGAGAACGAGCCAGGCGCCGTTGATGTCAAAGACGGCGGTGGTGCCACCGTACTCCCGGAACAATCGGGCGCCAAGAACGTCCCGGTAGAAGCGGACCGCCCGGTTGATGTCTTGGACGACTAGGATGTGGGACAGCGTCACGTCGGCGGGGAAGGCCATGCCGCGCCAATGGCTTCTGGTGCTTGAACGCACGGTAGCCGCGGGCTCGGCATGGCCGTGGTGGTGGTGGTGGTGGTGGTGGTGGTGGTGGGGTCTAGAGACGACGCTGAAAGGACCGCCACCACGGGAAGAGGGCCAAGCGCCCGGCTGGCGCTACACGGCGGCACATGGCCGGACCCATCGCCCCAGGCCATGTGGTAGCGAGAATCGATGCCATCTCGCAAAACATCTTAAACAACAAACTCCGCTGGACAACGATGCGCCTATTGGTGCCGCTGGCAGCGCTCCTGCTTTTGATGGCTGGCTGCGCGGCCCCGGCTGATGTTGCCGTTGATCACATGGAGCCGGTCGCCCAGGAAACCACCTACGAGGACCAGACGTTCACCGCGGGGCCCGCCATGGGGTCGGGCCCATGGGACCTGCAACTGGATGTGGACATCGATGGGCCGTGGCTTGACCTCGTCGGATTCCTTGAAATCTCGCTCTATTCCGGCAATTACGACCTTGAACTGATCATGCCCGACGGGTCGGTGCGGGATGCCTGCGGGCCGCTGGGCTGCAATACGGGAATCGCCATCGGAAGCCGCATCGAGATTGCCAGTGGCCTCGGCGAAGAGGAGCCGGCCCAGCCTGGAACGATGACGGTCCATGCCTGGGGAACCGGGGTGGGCGAGGCCACGATCGGCCTGGATGCCAGGGTACCAACCTAGCGCTTGGCACGCCGCGGCCATGCCCGGCGGTGCCTGGGACCACACTCAGGTTCACCCCCATCTTTTTCCGCGGCCGGCGCAACGCCGGCCTGTGTCCTTCCGGCGCCAGGTCACCATTCGCATGCCGCCCAAGCCGGTTTTCCAGTTCTTGTGCGATCCTACCATCGTCGAGGAATTCACCAAATGGCGCGTAACGGAGCTAGGCGACCGGTTCGCGGAGGGTTTCCAATGGCAGGAATCCCGACCCCTGGCCCGGCGCACATGGACCGTCACCGCCTATGACCGGCGCGGGCTGACCTTCACGGCGGCGTGGAATGGCTTGACCGTGAGTTTCGCAGCCAAGAAGGGCGGTACCGGGTCATGCAACCTCCAGATGCGCGTCGATGGCGACGCCCGAGCCGTGGCCAAGTTCGAAAAGACGGATGGCGACCGGCTGGAGTCGTTCCGGTTGCTGATGGAAGGCGAGTGACACCACGCTTGGGCGCCGCCGGAGTGCACACCGCCTGAGCCCATCGCGCGCGGGCCATGGCGCCTGGCCCCGTGACGGCGAGCCCACCCGGATGCCGGCGGAGCCTCCATCAACAGCAGTCCCCTCGGTCAGGCGTGGAGATCCGACGGGCCACACCGGCCGACGCGCCGGCCATCCACGCGTTGATGCTGGCCGCCTTTCAACCGTTTCGTGCCCAGTACACGCAGGGCTGCTACGACGCCACCGTGCTGGACCCCGCGCGCATTGGAGAGCGCATGGCCCAAGGACCGGTTTGGGTAGTCGAGGACAGCCCGAGATCGGGGTTTATGGGGACCGTGTCGGGCGTCCTGGACAACAGGGGACTGTACGTTCGCGGCATGGCCGTCCACCCCGACGCCCGGCGCCGCGGAATCGGCCGCCTGCTGCTCGAAGCCGCCGAGACCTACGCACGCGACAGCAGGGCACCGTGCTTGTGGCTTAGCACCACCCGCTTCCTCGTCGGCTCACAGCGGCTCTATTCGGATTTCGGGTTCGTTGCCGCGCCAGGCCCGGCAGACCTGTTTGGCGTTCCGCTCATGTCGTACGAGAAACGGCTGGATGGGGAGCCCGGCATGCCTGGCGCAAACGCGGGCAGCCGGGATGGCTAGCGAACCAGGGGCACCAGAAGCACTGGGCAGACGGCCTTGCGGACCACCTTGCCGGCAACGGAACCGACAAGCGCCTGACTGAGGGGGCTGCGGCCGTGGGTGCCGACGACGATCATGCTGGCGCCGCGGGCCTTGGCGGTCTCAACGATGAGGTGTGCCGGCTCTGCATCCACGACGATGGGTTCCACGTCCACGCCGTCGGCGCGGATTTCCTCGACCAGGCAGGTAAGTTCGGCCGATTCCTGTATGGCGTCTTCCACATGGGCCGCCGCGGCCTGCTGTTCGCCCTGCCTTCCGAGAAGGATGGGGGCGTATCGCTGCGCCGGCAACGCGTGCACCACGACCAGTTGTGTGTTTCGTTCGTTGGCCAGGCGGGCCGCGGTGGCCAGAGCGTGTCGGCCGTGCTCCGAGAAGTCAATGCCGACGACGATGGGGGATTGCATGTTTCGCCTCGCAGCCACAGCAATCGTGGCCAATCTAAACATCCAGCGTCCATTGTCACCCGCGAGAATGAGACCGTCGGCCCCGTCCGGGCGCGCTTGCGGCGCCGCAGCGCCACGGCGCCGGCTGGCGCCGGCTGGCGCCGGCCCGGGCGCGTCTGCCTGGCCGGGTTCAGGTGGACGGTGTTCCGGCCGCTGGGGCCCGCGGGCGTGGTGGCAGGCGCAACGCCTTGAGGCCAAAAACCGCGTGTGCGGCGAGGGTGGCCACGGCCACCCAGAGAACCTCATGGCCAGCCACCCCCGCGGCGGCAAGGACCTCCCAGGCCACCAGGGGAAACATGAGGCCCGCGGCCATCGCCCAGACATTGCGGTGGACGCCGCCCGGCACGGGTCGAAGGCCTGTGCCCAGCATGGCGCTGCCGGTACCCAGAATGGTCAGGGACACGAAGCCGACCAGATTGTTGATGGCGTGAATAGCCAGGTTGGACAGCAGGGACGCATGCGCCAGAAACGCAAGTCCGAGCACCATGCCCCCCACCAGCGCCACCGCGCCGGCAAGCATCAGTGGCAGCGCCGGCTGGACTCCCCGCCGGGTGCTCCATGCCAGCGCGACGAGCACTGCGTAGAGCAGGGCCGCTGCGAATTCGGCCACGCCGCCGGCCACGGCCCAGGGGTGCTGGGCGTAGGCGAGCCCCACCGCCAGGAGCGCCGGGCCAGGAATCGCAACGAGTGCCTGCAGCAGGTGCAGGCGAGGCCGCGCCTTCATGTGGGAGAAGCGTGGCAGGATGCGATGCGCCACGGCAAAAACGGCCGTGGTGACGAAGCCGGCCAGCCAGAGGTGGACGACCGCGGGATGGAGGATGCCAAGCCAGATGGCGGCGCCCCCGGCAGCCAGCGCGTAGGCAACCACCGCGGG
>JBFIJP010000148.1:0-9673 GCA_041600695.1 Thermoplasmatota archaeon
ACCAGCCCCAGTCGCGCCAGGATGTACATGACCAGGGGCGCCTGAAACGCCAGCCCGAAGGTCAGGACCATGGTGATGGTGAAACCCACCAGGTCGCTGATCTGCAAGAGCGGCTGGGCTCCCAGTGCCGTGCCGTACCCGTACAGGGTCACCAGCAGCAGGGGTAGCACCAGGTACCAGCAGAAGGCGACCCCCGCCGCAAAGAGCAGAACGAAGGGCAGGACCGCGCGCCGGAGGGCTCGGCGTTCGTTCTCGTGGAGGGCCGGCGCGAAGTAGCGGGCGGCCTGCGTCAACAGGACGGGCAGGGCCACCACGAAACCGATGGCGCCGGCAATGGCTAGTTGGGCCACGAACCCGTCGATGGGGCGGGTTACGACGAGTTGGACCCCTGGTGGCACCAGATGGGCCGCGATGAGCTGAAACACCTGAGCCGCCAGGTTGTCCTGCACCTCCAACTGGATGGATGGCCAGCCCCTGGCCCCCCGTTCGATGCGCACGCTGAAGGCGAGAACCGTGCCCACCAGCCAGGTGCCGGCAACCACGGCGAAGCGCCGTCGCAACTCCTCCATGTGCTCCAGCCAAGTCATGGCCGGGGTGGTGCGCCCGCGGCGCCTGCGCAGCAGCAGAACCACCACGACACCAAGCACCGCTGCCCCCACAACCGCCAGCAACCAGCCCAGCGATGGCTCGTCTGGGGGTGTCAGGGGTGTGGCCGGTTCGGTATGGTTGGCCGCTGCCACCAGGGGCGCCAGTTGGAAGGCCACCAGCCATGCCCCGAGGCCGGCGGCGAGCATGCGGATGCCGGCGATCGGCCAGGCCATGGGGGGTCGGCTGTTCGAGCCGGCCTCCGGGCTTGACGCTTTCCCCTGCGTGTGGGGCCTCAGCGGATGCTTGCGGGCCCGGCGACGGCGCACGGGGGGCGCGGGCTGGGAATGGAGGGGGTTCGGTGGAGATCCACGGGCTTCAGCAGGAGTGCTCCAGGGGGCCGCCAGGGGGGCGGACGGACCCGGCCCGACCGCGGGCATTGGGCCACGCTTTGACCGCGCCGCTTTTCACCGTGGGGCCCGTCGTGGAACCTATTGGATGGATTGGCTGACCTGCGGGCCATATGCTCGGCCCCGGGGAAAGTTATCCTCTTCGGCGAGCACGCCGTCGTCTACGGCCACCCAGCGATCGCTTCGGCGGTCAACCTGCGCACCGCCGTGGAAGTGGACTGCTGCGGCGACCGCTTCACCGTCAACGGGTTCCGAATCCATGAGCGCTACCACTCCTACCTGCTCAAGGCGGTCGAGTTGGCCTGGCACCGGGAGGACCCCATCCGCCTCCAGACCGAGGGGGGCGTGCCAAGCGCCAGCGGCACCGGAAGCAGCGCCGCGCTGACGGTGGCCGCCGTAGGAGCCCTCAACCGGCTCCAGCACCGCGACGGCCTGGATGTGCTGGCCCAGGATGCCTTCGCCGTGGAGCGGGCCACCCAGGGCGGCGGCAGCCCGACGGACACGTCCGCGTCGACGGCTGGCGGTGGCATCGCGATCGCCGGCTCCGAAGCACCGCCTGGCATCGGCTCCCTCCTGTGGGAGGTGCGCAGCGCCGACAAGGCCTGGACCGTGGAGCGCATCGCCATGCCGGAACTGACCGTCGTGGTTGGTAACTCCGGCGTCAAGGGCAAGACCGACATCGAGGTCGCCAAGGTCGCCCGCGCCGTGCGTAAGAACGTCGTCGTGCGGGAGACCCTGGGGGACATTGCGCGCCTCACCCGGGATGCCGCTCCTGCACTGCGGTCGGAGGACTGGGAACACATTGGACGCCTCATGGACCGCAACCACGCGGCCCTGCACACCCTCGGAGTCAACCACCCCGCCGTACAGCGACTCGTCGATGCGGCCCGGGCCACACCGGGAACCCTCGGCGCCAAGCTAACCGGTGCGGGCGGCGGCGGCTCCATGGTGGCCCTTACCGAACGACCGGAGGCCGTCGCGGCGGCGATCACGGAAGCAGGGGGCACGCCGTTCATCGTCAAACTGGGCCAGCCCGGCGTGGCCTGGCACGACCTCATGGCCAATGCGCTGCGTGGCGTGGCAACCGAGGCATAGGCGGTCGCAGTTAAGCCCGGTACGGCGTTGCCAGCCCGTGTCGAAGCCCGCCCTGGTCAAGCTTGGGGGCAGCATCCTGACAGACAAGGGCCGCGAGCGGGTCTTCCGTCGGGCGGTAGCCAAGCGGCTCATGGCCGAGATTGCCAAGTCGGGGGTGCCAACGGTGGTCCTGCACGGGGCTGGCGGCTATGGGCATCCGCCCGCCGAGCGGCACAACATTGGCCGCCGGCGGGTTGCCACGGAAGCCCGCGTCGGCGTTTCGGAAACCCTTGCTGGCGTGCAGTTGCTCATGGCGGAGGTGACCGCGGTGGCTTTTGCAGCCGGACTCAGACCCATTCCGGTGCCGCTGCACTTGCACTGCACCAGCGAAGGCGACGCCCTGCTGGGCCTGCCCGTTCAACGAATCTCATCCTTGCTGGAAGAGGGCTACACGCCCATCTTGGCCGGAACGCTGGTTCGGGACGCGGACCTGGGTTGGCGGGTTGTCAGCGCCGACGAATTGCTGGAAGTGCTGGCTGAAGAGATGGCGCCCCGGCTGGCGGTTTACGCCACGGATGTCGACGGAGTCTACTCGGGCGATCCAGCCTCCGACCCCGCGGCTACCTTGATGGCGCGCGTTGGGCCTGCGGAACTGGAGACCATGGAGCACTCCGCGGAGGCGGCCGTGGCGGGTGGCAGCCGGCCTGACGTAACCGGGCGCATGCTCGGCAAGGTACGGCGTGCCATGGCGGTATCCGACATCTGCCCGACCCTGATTGTCAACGGCACGGTTCGGGGGCGGCTCCTGGATGCCCTGAAGGGCAAGGCGGTCAAGGGAACCCGGGTTGGCTAGGGTTCGGCCGCCGAATCGCTGGCTTGCGCCACGGGCCCGGCAACGGCTGAGGGGCTGGCGCCATGCGTGGTTGACGCGTCGGCGGAAATCCGAGTCCAGTACGTGCGGGTCCGACCACGGGTTAATTCGTGGACAACACCCGAAGCCACGAGTTTCTTGAGCCGGTACTGTGTCGTCCCTCGCTTCCAGCCCCAGTCACCCGCCGCGGCAACGACGGCCCCCTGGGGGCTACCGGGGTATTGCTCCAGCCAGGCGTGAAGATGGGCCAGGTTGACATCGCGCAGCAGGACAACCTCTGCCAGATCGGCGGCCGGGTTGTCGCTGGTGAAGTAGCGCAAGGTGTTGGCATGTTGTCTTACGCGCAGCCAGCCGCCCCGAACCATGACGTTCAGGTGGTGGCGCGTCGGCCCCACGGCAAGGCCAGCCTGCCTCCTGATCTCGCTGAACGTAGCGCCCGGGTGGGCTGCTACGTGGTCGTGTATCCGTTGCCGATTGGGATGGTCCAGCGCGTCCTTCGGATTGACCCGCAGGGCGCCCAGCGCGAGGAGCCACCGAAGCAGCCCGAACAACGCCAGTGCCCCCAGGCCGGCCGCGGCGCCGGCTTGCCAGGACACTGTTTGCTCGTCGCGGCGCGAGGCGAGGATGTTGCCAGCCACCTCGGCCTGGAGGGTGCCCCCGTCGGCCGTGGTCACATTCGTGAACTCTAGTTGTCCGCCCAGTACGAGCGTTCCGGCACCGCCTTGGCAGCTCTGGCAGTCTGCCAAAGGCAGGCGGGCCATGCCATCGATGGTGAAATCGAGGCTAGCGGAACCGGCGTAGGCGGCCACTACCTGTGCCGTACCCAACATGGAGCCGGGTGCCAGCAGTTGGGTCCAACTGTGGCTGCGGACCCACGCGCTGGCGCCCACGCTGGCGATGGCGGTGCGGGATGCTCCCCCGGGGGGAGGGCATGGTGGGGCCTCACACCCGGCGTGGATGTTGAACCACTCCAAACTGCGCAGACCAGTGACATTGAAGCGGAGGGACGTGGGGTCCAGGACGAATGCCACCTGGGCCCCAGATTGGCAGGAAGGGTCGCGGGGCGGGAAGGCTTCCATGAGGGTTTGAGGGACCAGGCTCCACCGGCAGGAGCCGGCGACGAGCGCGTTGAGGCTCGCCCTTGCTGTCGTGGCCTCCAGTTGCACCTGCGCCGCCTCGACGTAGAGCCATCCGGGGCCGGTGTGAGGTGTCAGACGAAGTCTCGCGGCGGAGGTCGCCGCGACCTTGGGTTCCTGATCCGGCACTGGATTCTCGAAGGACCCGACCGGTGAGGCGTGGATGTCAATCCAGCGGTGCGTGCGGTTGATTTGCTGGCCGGGGCCAACGTCGAGATCGGCCGCAAGGGACCCTGTGTCGGGGTCGATCAGCAGGAGTAGCCAATCTGCTTGCTCCACGCTCAGATCGCCGTTCACCTGGGCCGGGCTGCGAAAAACTTCTGCTTGCACGCCGCCCACCACGAGAGCGACCAGCACCAGCGGAACCAGGCTCACGCGCATGGTGGATCCTCGTGCCGTTGCAGGGTCGCCGCCGCGTCGGCGTCGTCGTATCCGAAGCCCGGGCCGCTGGCATGGCCGTTGATGTTCAGGGGCGTCTGGGGGCCCTGGGCCTGGGCCTCCAGGATACTGCTGTTGCCGAATTCAGCCGTCCAGGCTAGCATTCCAAGCCCCGGGCCGGCAGGCCAGACCCACCGCGCCTCCAGTGCGCTGGCGCTTTGCCCCGAGATCCGCTGCGACATGAGCCGCATGGCCGTGTCATTGGCTTCCCAGGACCAATCCACACGCTGGACGGCATCGGGCCCCTCCCGGTTCACCGCGAAGGTGGCGGATTGGATGGGAATATCCCACGCGGCACGAAGCGAGGCGGCGATCTCGGCGTCATTCACCCACACGGTTTCCAGGACGTAGAGTGGCGCGCCATCCTTCGCGCAGGCCGTCGGGGGCGAAAAATGGTCATGGATGGCAGCCACGAAGGTGATGGGGCGCTCATGGTCGCCCCACGCCAGGCGCTCGCATTGCCATGCTTCCAGGAAAGTGCTGCTGATGGCGTCCGCTTCAACCGGGCCAGCCCAGCCAGGGGGAGGCGTGCCCGGATGGAGCGCTGCGGGAACCGTGAATTGCACCTGGGCTCCGTGGCATGCGCTCAGAGCCAGCTCGTCCGGTGCCAGGGAAAGATCGGGCGCCGGCCCGGGCGCTGGGCTCGTGCACCCGGGCATCAAGAGCGGCAGGAGCAGCAGGAGCAGCAGGGCTAGGAAGCCGCAGCGCACGTCAATCATGGCTATACGCAGTTGTAGAGGTCGTAATTGTAAATGAACTGGCGCGAACCCAGGGGCGGCCCTGCCGTCGGCTCCCAACCATTCCACCCATTCGATGGTACGGGGTAGTGGATGCCCACCGATTTTGCCCCATAGGAAACCGGCACTCCGGGGGGGCGCGCGCCCCAGTTGTAATCAGAATACCCGCTGGCTTGCCAGCGGACGAGACAATAGACGGCTTCCTCCAGGAAGACGCCCCCCCACTCAAGGGTGTCCTTTATGTTCGAAAGCTGTAGGTTCAACTCCCCCAGCGCGGTTTGCACCGGTCCCACGCCATACCCCTGTTGATCAAGCGTGTCACGGGCATGGTCCACTCGGTCGCCCACCAGCACATCCGCCGGGGATCCGCCGGGGCCTATGTGCGGCCGAACAATCCCATAAACGGTCGTGAAAAGGAACTCCGCCGTCGCCGTGACTAGGACGACGTAGGGCATCGCCGCTGCGACCACCAGGTGATGGAGGGCGACCAATTCCAGGTACGCTTCTAGCAATTGATTGTACGCAAGCAGCAATAGGGGCATGGCTGCGTCGTCGGCGCCATTGACCGCAGCGCCAGCCAAACTAATTGCCAGGCCGGCCAGGCCCGCCGCGCCAGCGATGACCCAGTCGCGGTCATGGCCGGCCAAGGTCCCGGCGCACTCCAGCGCCTGTGTGGCCTCCTCGATCTCCTCAGGAGTCGGAAGGCCCGGGGGCAGCAGCGGAAGCAGCGCGTCACCGAGACAGTCGTGCGTGGCCGGGGCACCGTGGTTGGCGGCCGCGTGAGAACTGGTCGCCAAGAGCACTGCCACGGCTAGGCAGGCAAGCCATGCCGGCGCGGCAATGCGTCGCTTGGGCGCTCGCCGGGTAATTTGACTGAAAACTGCCTCCGATGGGCGTGGGCTCCTCGGCATCGGGACTTGCACGCCTTGTGCGCCATATAGCTGTATGAGCACGTTCTTTGGCATGTTGCCATCCGGATGGCGGGCTTGCAGCACGGCCCCCGCCGGGCGCAGCCAACTCCCGCACGGCCCCAGGTTCCCCACCTCGTTCCCCGCCCCGCCGCTCGGTGCCATACCGATGGCCCGCCGCCCCCAGACACTCGTGGGGAGCCACACTCGGCTGCCATGGCGTGCGCAGCGCCCGGCGCCGCGGGGCATTGGGCCCCAGGGCGAATGCTGCGGCGTCCGTTTCCTGCATCCTTTCCCTTGCATGCCTCGTTCTTCTTCGGCATCCCCTTAAAAAGCGGCTGCCTCCCCGAATCCGTGTCCGGGGCCAGCGAAACCGAACGGCGCAAAGAGGAGCACCTGCGCATTCCATTGGAGAGGGACGTGCAGTCGATCCCCAATCCCTGGGACGCCATCAGGCTGCGTCACGAGCCGCTGCCGGAGTTCAACAAGGACGAGGTCGATCTGCGCACCCGGTTCCTGGGCCACGACCTGGCAGCACCACTCCAGATCACGGGCATGACGGGCGGGGCCCAGCGGGCGCGTGAGTTCAACGACCGACTGGCCTCCGCCGCCGCCGAGCACGGCATCGCCATGGGCGTGGGAAGCCAGCGCGCAGCCCTGGAGAATCCGGCACTGGCCGACACCTACGCCGTGATCCTCAACCACGAAGTGCCTGTGCGCCTGGCCAACGTGGGTCTGCCGCAGTTGATTCTCTGGGGCCAATCCGCCGCCGGCCGCGCCGAGCAGGCCGTCGAGATGGTGCAGGCCCACGCCCTGTGCATCCACCTGAACTACCTTCAGGAAGCGGTACAGCCGGAGGGTGATACGGTCGCCCGGGGCGGATACGATGCCATCGGGGCAATCTGCGCGGATCTGTCGGTTCCGGTCATCGTCAAGGAGACCGGGGCGGGCATGACCGGCCGCACAGGACTTGCGCTCCGGGAACTGGGTGTTGCCGCCGTCGATGTGGGCGGTTTGGGGGGCACCAGCTTCAGTGCGGTTGAGCACCACCGCGCCGTCGACCAGGGGGATGTGGCCAAGGCACGCCTTGGCCGCACGTTCTGGGACTGGGGGGTTCCCACTCCAGATGCTGTGCGCAGGATCCGCTCCGCGTGCCCTGATTTGCCCGTGGTTGCCACTGGCGGGTTGCGCACCGGCCTCGACGCGGCAAGGGCCATGGCGCTGGGCGCAGACCTCGCCGGATTCGCCGGCCAGGCCTTCCGGGCGGCCGCTGCGGGGGTCCGCGGAGCCCATGACGAGCTGGCCTACATTTTGGAAGAGTTGAAAACAGGCCTCTTCTTAACGGGCGCCCGCGTCCCCGGCCACCTCGGGGAGGAACACCTGTTATGAACCTGGAAGCCACGCTCCGGCCGTACCTCGATCAGTTCAACTCGGAGCTGGAAAAATACCTCGTCAAGCGCAAGCCTGAACCCCTGTACGAGGCGATTCGCCACCTACCGATCAATGGAGGTGGGAAACGGCTGCGCCCCATCGTTGCCCTCCTTGCCGCGCAGGCAGTGGGTGGTGACTCCAAGCTGATCATGCCCTACGGCGTGGCGATTGAGGTACTCCACTCGTTTACCCTCGTGCACGACGACATCATGGACGCCTGCGATACCCGCCGCGGCGTCGAGGCGGTGCACAAGAAGTACGGCGACAACCTCGGCATCTTGGCTGGCGACACGATGTTCGCCATCGTCTTCGAGCAGCTTGAGCAGATCGAGATCGACGACACGATGTACCGCTCGGTGGTTCACGATGTGGCCCGGTTGGCCCGCGAAGTGTGCGAGGGCCAGTACTGGGACATGCACTTCGAGAACCAGAAGAAAATCGAGGAACTCGACTACTACCACATGATCGAGCGCAAGACGGCCACGTTCTTCGAGGTCGCCATGAAGAATGGCGCTGAGCTGGGCGGCGGCGACCCCAACCAGGTCAAGAAGCTCGCCGAGTGCGGCCGACTGCTCGGCCTCGCCTTCCAGGTGTGGGACGATGTTCTGGGCGTCACCGGCACCGACGAGGAGACCGGCAAACCCGCGTACTCGGACATCATCAACGGCAAGAAGACCCTGGTCTACGTGGCCACCCACAAGCAGTTGGACCCGTTGGACCGGCGCACGCTCGTGGATCTCTACCGCAAGGACGAGAAGACCGAGGACGACATCAAGCAGGTCCTGAAGTTCATGGAGAAGTCGGGCGGCCTGGACTACGCGCGCAAGCGCGCCCGTGAGTTCAGCAGCTTCGCCAAGGCGACCCTGGCGGACTTGCCGGACACGGCGGCCAAGCGCATCCTGACGATGCTGGCCGAGTTTGCCAGCAACCGGACCAAGTAGCGCACCCGGCGTCCTGCGCCGGTGCCAAAAAAAGCCGGGGTCCGGGCGCACGGAGCTGGTTGGTTCTTCGGTTGGTGTTTGCGGAGGCTGTCCTTGGATGATTCTCCAAGGGGGCGCCCGGACCTGCCGGCAAACCATGCAAGGCAGCCCGGGCGTTAGTCCTCGTCGAACAGGCACTGGCCTGTTTAGTGCCCGGGGCACGGTGGCCGGCCCGGACGGCCGCTGCGTGGTGGGGCGACGCGCCGGGGCCTGCATGGGATCTCCGCTGTTGACCGGCCTGCCCGGCGACCGGGCACGCCCGTCCAGTCGCGGCGGGCCGGGGCTGCTGGTCTGGTTCCCTGTGCCCTTGGGCCGGATGGCTCGCACGGCTCGCGCACATTGGAAGGTGGGGGGACACGAAAAACAGAGCCGGGGTCCGGGTGGACGGAGTTGGTTGGTTGCTTGGTTGGTGGTTGCGGAGGCTGTCCTTGGAAATGCTCCAAGGGGGCGCCACCCGGACCCGCCGGCAAGCCCATGAAGCCTCACTAGGCTTTAGGTACCGTAGAACAGGCATTGGCCTGTCTAGGTTAAGGAATGGATAATAACGACACCCAGGCGCACGAATCTAGGTAGTTGCGGGCAAGTTGGGGCGCCGTGGCTGTCCGGGCAACGTGGTCCTGCTGGTTGCTTCAGGCGTCGATGGCGTTGCCCACCTGCCTGGCGGGGTAGCCGCTCGGCACGCTCTGGGTCCAGATGCGTTCACCCACGTGCTCACCTGCGACCGTCTCCCCGTCGCCAACAACACAGCGCACCAGGCGCGCTCCGGGCCCCACGGTGACACCGTCGCCAATCACGCAGTCCTCCAGCACGGCGTCGGCCGCCACATTGCAGTTGCGCCCGATGACTGATTTCAGGTCACTGCCGGCGACCTGGCGGCTGGCCGCCAGTAGCCGCTGGGGATCGCCCACGTCGATCCAGAACCCGTTGAATGGCAGTCCGTAGAGGCCCCGTGGGAGCAGGAGTGGGAAGATTTCCTTCTCCATGCTTACCAGCCGGCCTGGCTCAATGAGGTCGAGGACGCTTTGGTCCAGGACGTATGCGCCGGCGTTGATGAGTCGGCTGGGGGCTGCTTCCGGCGTTGGGGGCTTCTCGACGAAAGCGGC
>JBFIJP010000149.1:0-9608 GCA_041600695.1 Thermoplasmatota archaeon
CACGCGACATCCTCGACGGGTGGCCGGACGCACACGAGGGGAAGGCTCAATTCTTGCTTACCAAAAATGGCTAGCACCCAAGTCCTGCCGAAGGTCACCCGTTGTTCATCGTTCGCCCCCTGCCTAGGCCCAGTAGCCGGGGAACCGGGGCGTGCGGCGATTTCGAAGGCGGCGGTTTCGTCGCGCGGGGCCCCTGGCGGCCCAAGCGCGGTGCATCCGGCGATAGCTGTGCGGGTAGCTCGAAGGCCTGCCCGCTGCGGCTAGCCCGCAACCGACTCTACCAAGCCGTCGAAGCCGCCATCAAGCGACGCGACGCGGGCACCCAAGTGTCGCGCGTGGGCCAGGATCACGCAATCCGTGAGCGACAGCCCGCGCTTGTGGATGCGAAAATAGGTGTCGGTGGCCTCGCGGAGTCGCGCCTCATCGGTTGTGAGCAAGCGGAGCATGGGGCGTTCCCGGCGGGTGCCCCAAAACCAGTTGGCATACTCCTCGGCGACAGCCCTTGCCGGGAACTTGGCGCGCAGGAAGGTCAGCCCCTCGTCTAGGACCACATCAAGCCCGACGGCCGCTCCATGAGCGCCCTCACGCACCTGATCCATGATGCCCTTGGCACGGGCGTGGGCGGAATCCTTGACGTTGAGAAAACCCACAAGCACGCTGGTGTCCACGATCACGGTCATGGTTCATCGTACACGACGGCGTCGATGTCCTCCCAGGAATCATTCCAGCCCCCGAGGGCCTTGATGCGCGCGTCCTGCGCTGCCATCTCACCCGGGGTCATCGGTGCCCACTCGTCCCCAAGGAGGTGTTCCGGCTCGGATTGAGCGTGTTGTGCCATGCGCCCGACAACCTCCTGAAGAGTCATGCGACGCCCGGTGAGGTGAGTCAAACGACTCTGGACCTCTGCGAGGCGCGACCGGTCCTCGTCCGTGATGCGGATCGTCGTACTCATGAGTCTACATGTAGACTAGGATGTATTTGGAGGTGTGCACGCAGGCCTGGGGGGCATGCGATGCGGGCTTCCCGGGTCCAGTACCTGGGCGCCGCGGCCAGGCGGATGCCGTCCGGGCGAGGCGGCGGGATTGGTCAGGAGGGGACAGATACCCTACCGGGGCGGCCGGTCGGATGTGAAAGCGCGGTTAGAGCAGAACCCAACGGAATCCTGATGAGTTGCGTGGCGTTGGTGCCGTCGATGAAGCTGTCGCTTAAGGACGACTTCGCCAGACTCGCTGAATTTTCCATGGAGCAGAGCGGCGCGCCTGCAAGCCAACAGAAAGATGCTGACGGCGTGATTGTTGCATGGCTAGAGTGGCGGCGGCGCCTCCCGACCGCACGCAGGTGGCAGATCGTGCAGTCGCAAGAGCTGCAACAGCGAATTCCCGCGATGGATACGAAGGTCAGGGACGGTGTGGCCCAATTGTGCACGGCTGCGCGGGAAGGCCAGTCACTTCGACCTTGGAGCAGTCGGACTCTCAAGCAACCCCAGTTCGTTGACGGCTTGCGAGAGGATTGGGACATATTTCATTTCCATCTTGGCACCAAAGTAGAAGTCGATGGCCACGTAAGCCGAAGTAGCGATCTCCTTTTCGCCCACTTCGACGACGCTGCCTGGATGATGTATCAGATCGATGTACTCGACCATCGTTCCTTTAGCACGCCTCATCTCATCGAGATTCTAGACTCAAATTGGCCGGAATACTGGGGGGCAATGCAGATACATGGCGTTCAGATTGCGGCCAACTATTCGGACGATGACATCAGGGCTGGCCGCAAGGCTGGATGGGGCACAGGAGTCACGACGCGAAGCGGGCGATGCTACGCCGCGCCGGGAGGTGGCATCAACACCGCCGGCACCAGTTCAATGGTGTACCAACAACTGACCGTCTTGCAGGACGTGCTCGACAGCCTTGACGCGCAGCTTCGATCCAAGCGCGAAGAGCTAGAGCCCTTCTTTCAATCGAAGCATGGGATCAACTGGGATGACGTGTGCCTTACCATGGTGAGCTTCGGAACAAAGTGCCAACTGGTTGAGAAGCAGAGTGGTGTCGCGATCACCTACCTAATGGGGGAAGAGTGGGCGGAGTATGAGTTGCCGATTTCCCTTAACCGGGATCACTAGGCCGGCACTTGCGTCTGCCACCCATGCGGGGATGGCGGGGGCAGCGGAGTGGGCGGCGTCTTGGGCCCCACAGGGGGGCCTAGTGGCACTCGAAGGTCGTTCGGTACACTGAAAGGTCCTCGGACATCCTATCCATTTTTGGTCGGTGCTTCGGCCGAGCAAACATCACCGCCTTGTCCGAGAGCTTTGCCCATCCTCCGCGAAAACCCCCTGGCACGGCGGCCATCGGTACCAGCTTCGCGGCTGCTGCCGCCCGCGAGACCTACCGCCTTGACAAGCCGCAGGGCCGACAAACCCTTTCGGGCTTTGCCGCTGCCCCCAAGGCCTTGCTTGCAAGGCCTTGGGGTCCGGGCCGACCTCCGCTCGGCCTTCGCTTGAAAACCCCTGCGGGCTTTTCAACCGTATTTATAATTCACACCAAAGCTCGCACGCGGGTGGTTCCACTTAACCGATCCCGGAGTACACACAATATCACAAGTGCCGCATTCGACGCAGTCCTCGTACGTGAATTGCATGCGCTTTTCGACGAATTCGAAGCACTGGGCCGGGCAGGCCTGCATGCACATGTGGTGGTCGCACGTGTCGCAGACGTCGGGGTCGACGGTGATGTGGGCGAACTCGTGGGCGTCGGTGACGTACTTGGTCGATCCGAGGCGAGCCTTGATGTTGACGACCGGGAGTTTCTTGCCGATCACAGGTTCACCCCCGCGCTCATGGCGTCCGCCGCCAGTTCCCGCTTGGTCACGCCGGTCTTCTTCACAGCGTCGAAGAAGTGGTTCTTCATCTTCTTCTTGTCGCCGTCGACGGTGAGGATGTTGCGGAACATGTTGGCCACCAGGTCGGGGTATTTCGTGAACATGCGTGGGTTCCAGAGGAACTTGCTCGTGTTCTGGAAGCGCTTGAAGTCGCCGATGACGCCCTCCTTGTCCAGCAGCTTGTCGTAGCGGCTAAGCGTGACGCGGCTGGCGTCCTGGCGCTCCAGGGCGTGCACGGTCGCGTCGGCGGCCAGGATGCCGCTTTTGATGGCGTAGTTCATGCCCTGGATCACGATGCCGTTGCTGAAGCAGAAGCCGGCGGCGTCGCCGATGACCATGGCGCCGTCGGCGGACAGTTCGCCAAGGGCCTGGTAGCCGCCTTCGGGCACCAGGTGGGCGCCGTATTCGACCAGTTCGGCGTCCTTGGTGAGGTGCTGGATGTGGGGGTGCAGCCGGAACTCCTCCACCAGGTCGTGGCTGGTTTTTTCGGGGTTGTTCTTCAGGCTGGGGAGGTTGATGACGACGCCCAGGCTGAGGGTGTCCTTGTTGGTGTAGAGGAACCCGCCGGCCATGATGCCGTCCTCGCGGCCGATGACGTACTCGCCGGCCATGCCGCCGTTGGGGCCAATCAGGAACCGGTCCTCCAGGGTTGCCCGATCCAGCTTGAGCACTTCCTTGACGCCGAGGGCGTAGTGGTGGGCGTCGAGCTTCTTGCGGCCGTGGCGCAGGTCGGCGTCCAGGGTAAGCCGGCTGTTGGCGCCGTCGGCCACGATCGTGACCGGGGCTCGGGTGACTTCGCCGCCCTGTTCGACGCCGACGATCTTGCCGTTGACCTTGTGGAGGCCTTCGACGTTGACGCCACTGACCACCGTGGCTCCGGCCTCTTTGGCCTGTTCCATGAGCCACTTGTCGGTGCGGGCACGAAGGACCGAGTAGCCGATCGTGTCGGTCTTCAGTCCCTCGTCGTGGAAGTCGACGCTGAAGGCGGTGTCGGCCCCCAGAAGGCCGACCTTCTTGTTGGTGATGGGCCGCTCCAGCGGCATCTGCTGCTTCCAGTCGGGCAGGATGCGGGAGAGGTCATCTCCCCACAGCACGCCGCCGGACAGGTTCTTGGCGCCACCATCTTCGGCGCGCTCCACCAGCAGTACATCCACATCCTGCTGGGCTAGGCGGATGGCCGCGGCACAGCCAGCCATTCCACCACCGACGACGATCGCCTGGAATTCCGTCTTCGTCACGCGCGCTCCTCTCGTTTCGCGGCCAAGAGGGGGGTTGATAAAAGCGCACCGGGGAGCAACAGGAGGTCACGGCTGGCGCGAGGCGGGGTCGGGTGCGCGCGTCACCCTGGTCCGGGCGGGTGCCGTTCCGGCCGCGGTGGCCAAGGCTATTGCACGGCTAATTGCAGGGCTATTGCACGGCTAGTGCAGGGCTGTTGCAGGGCTGCGGCGGGCGCGCGGGGGGTCCCGCCGGCGGCCGGGCATCCTGGCCCGCGGCGGCGTCCTGCAAGCTGTCCACGCGGTTCTGGCCGAGTTGGCCCGTCGGGCGCCCCCGGCCGCCATCGCCAGATCGCCGTGTGCACGGGTCAGCGGCGACGTTCTCACCAGCTTGCCCACGGATCGTGTGGGCGAGCGCCATGCGTACAAGCGCCGCTTGGCTCGCCGGGGGTTCAGGTCAGGCAAGGCTGGTGACCGCGGTGGGCGTCCCCCGGGCAGCGGCTCGCCGGCCTGGTCGAGGCTATTCCTCGCTGTCGTCGTGGATGTGGCCGGGTTCGCCGTGGGCGGGCATCGGCGGCTGGGCTGGGAACCGCTCCACGAACCGGATTTCCCGCTCGCCAGCCAGGGGGCGCAGTTCCTGTAGGACGCGGAATTTGCCCATGGCCCAGTTCTGGTCGAAGCTCACCTGCTCAGGGAGCAGGATGGTCATGGCGTCGGCGGTGACTTCGATGCTGTGGCCGCCGCGCGGGAAAAACGTTCCCAGGACTGCGGATACCTTGGAGTCGTCGTCGGTGAGCACCTCGCGCAGGATGTACTCGTACCGTAGCTTCTTGCCCGCCAGCTCGTTGTTGGTGTCGACGCGCACGCGGCCGCCGGCGATTCTCACGATGGTGCCGCGCTGGCCCTCCAGGTTGAGCCGCATGCCGATTTCCGGCTGGACCTTTTCCTTGCGGAACTTGGCCATGGGCACGTCCTTGATCTTGGAGGGGTCGCGGGGTCCGTAGGCGTCCTCGGGGCCGATGTCGACCGTTTGCTTCTGGTCGATGACGGCGTGTTCCAGCATGTGGCGTTCGAGGCCGGGGATGAGCGCCCCGCGGCCCATGACGATGGTGAGCGGCCGGTAGGTGCGCTCCGGGTTGAAAATCCCGTCCTCCTGGGCCTTCTCGGCCAGGGAGGTTTCGAACAGCTGCTTGTCCCCCTCGACCCACAGGCTGTAGTCGAAGCGGACAACATCGCCGTCTTGCAACTGCACCGCGGAATCCGTCTTGCTCATGGAGCGCGCGACATGGCCTTTCATGAAAGCTTTGCGGGTGGCGGCGGACTCGGACCGAAGAAGGCCGGCGCGGCCCGGTGGGGCGGACAATCGCCTCGAACGCCCCCATGCGTTTCCAAGCTAACCAGAAATGCATAATAGGTTCCGGGGGCCGCAACCAACAGGGAGCGGGAGGTTTTAGGAGGGGGACACCCATCGACCCATGGTCAGGACGGCCCTGTCGTCCGAGGTGGTAATTCGATGCTGGCAAAGATAATTTTCGCAATGGTTGTGGCAGCCCTTCTGTCGGTCCCCGGTGTTGCGGCGGATGACGATCCCCTTCCGTTGGGAAACAATGCGGCCGACCGCGCCTGCGACGCCGTCGCCGTAGCGGCCCTCCCCGGCTTCAACACAGGCCCAAGCGGGCTGCGCAACGTCTACAACAGCGCCCGGCTGGGCCTCAACGCTGGCCTCGACGGCAGCGAGGCTGTCTGCCGGCAGCCCACCTTCGTCATCAACGGGGCGCTGGCGCCCGCCTTCCTGGATGCAACCAATGCACTGGATGGGGCGGCCGGGATCTCCGTCATTTGTATCGCAGACTGCATTCAGCCGGTCGGCCTCCAGGTCCTGCAGGGAACCTCCACGTTCGTGGCGGCACCGGCCTTCCACCTGGGAGGACTCAGCACCTCGATGGTGGCCATCAGCGCAGACTTCGCCACCGACCGCTTTGCAACCGGCCAGGCGCTCGCCAACTATGTGGCGAGTGCCCAGATCAGCATGCCTCCGTGCGACCCGGTCTGCCTCCTGCAGCCCACCGCCTTCGGCCTGCTCGACGCGACGGACAACTTCTGCCGCCCAACGTTTGGAACCCTTTGCCCGCCCGTGTAAGGCTGCGCGCGGCGTGGGTTGAGCCACGGTTGGGAAAAGGACCATAATATTGCAGTTGGATGCAGCGCTGCCCCTCCAACAGGGTCTGGTGGTTGCATGCAAAAACTTCCCTACGCCGTATTGATTGTACTAGCTCTGCTCATTGCGTCTGCCAGTGCCTCGGCGCGTCAGGCCATGCCTGCGCCCGATGTGGGCGTGGACGACGCGGCCGTGGTATGTGGCCTGATGACGCTGCCGCCAACCGGTCCACTTCCGCCTGTACCCCCCCTGCCGGAACCGGCAGGCGAGGCTGTTCGACTCCTCCTTCAAGTGGTACAGCCGGTTCAGGAAACCGTCGTTTTCAGCATCGCGCCGCTGGTTCCACTATTGCGGGAAGTCTGCTTCCAGTCCGTCGCGGTAACGGATGCGTTGGTGGAGGCGCTCGTGGACGTGGTCTGGGCCTTCTACATGGCGGCCTGCGAAGTCCTGGTTCCGAGCCCATGCAACCCCTACCTGCCGCCCTGGGTCAGTGATCTGGTTGCCGTCGTCGAGGAATTTGCAGCAGAGGCGCAGCAGGCCGTCGAGGCGCTGGTTCAGGTCATCATGGACCTGATCATTCCGGTCTGCGGTGCCCTCCTGTGCGGCCCCCTCATCTGGGAAATCGTTGAGGCCTTCCGAGCCGCGGCGTACGAGGCCTGCTCCGTGCTCTTCGGGCCGGCGCTGTGCGAGCCCTTGTCCTAGTGACCGAGAAGCGGGCTGGCAGCCAGATCTGGCGCCCGCCCGAGGTCTTGGCGAGGCCGTGCGACGGCATGGCCGACGCCTAGTCGCCCACGGTCCCGCGGGCCCGGCCGGCTGGCGCCCATCCGATTAGCAGCCGATGCCCTTCACGGAGTCATAGATGCAGGTGCCGCCCTCGCGCTGGTAGAGCGTGGTGCGGCCGCTGCGGACGTGATACTCGACGTAGTTGTCCTTGTTGACCAAGTGACACTTGTCGTTCGGGAATTCGGTCACGGTGTGCTGGATTCCGGGGACGGGCCACTTGGTCTCGACGGCCACCTGGCTTGACTTCTGTGTGGGGATCGAGCCGCATTGCTTTCCGGTCACGACTGCCTTCACCGGCGCATCGGAGGCATACAGGGCGCCCACCCAGGCGCCGAAGACGCCGACGACGCCCAGCATGAGTACGATCACGATAGCTACGACGCCAAGCGCTCGCTGGTCCATGGACACGGCGGAGCCCGGCTGCCACTTGAGCGTTGTTGCCGCAGGGCCAAATCGCTTTGGGTCGGCTGCGGTGGGCTGCGGCCGACCGTGGCCGACCGTCGCCTGCCTTGCCTTAGGGACAACGGCCTTGCGGCGCGCCAGTCCCGGATGACCTTGCGGCACCCAACACTTCCTCGGTGCAGAGGATTGCACAGTTTTCGGGGCCTGCGCCCCCGCGCCAGGCCTTCCACTCGGGGTTGCCCTGGCGCGGCGCCAGGTCACGGGGCCCAGGGAACAAGGGCCGCCGCCGTGACGGGCAGGCAGGCAATCGCGGGCGGCACCTACTCGTCTTGGGGCGCGTAGTAGTATTCGCCCGCCGCACGCTGCTGGCGGTCCAGCCGGCTACCGGGCTTGTTGATGCGGGGCCGCTTCGTCTCGTTGTCGCGGCGGAACGTCACATCCACGCCCGCCAGGAACCGGTTCATGCCTTCCCGGAGGTGGTACGGGCCGGTGGCCTTGCCCGCCACGCCGGGCTGGCCGCCGAAGACCATGAGGCTGTCGGAGACGAGGTCGATGAAGTACACGTCGTGGTCGACGATGAGGGCACTGCGGGCCTTCTTTTCCATGACGCGTCGCACGGTCTTGGCGCACACGATGCGCTGGTTGGCATCCAGGTAGGCGCTCGGCTCGTCGAGGAGGTAGATGTCGGCGTCCCGGGTCAGGCACAGCGCGACGGCAACCCGCTGTAGTTCGCCGCCGGACATGCGCTTGACCTGCTTCTCCATCAGGCTCGCCAGGTTGAGGGGGCGGGCGATTTCGGCCTTGGCGAAGCCGCTCTCGAGCAGCTCGGGCGCCTGGGTCAGCAGAAGTTCCTTCAGGGTGCCGTCGAAGTCGCCCTTGACGTATTGCGGCTTGTACGAAACGCGCACGTCGTTCTCCAATGCTCCCTCGTCGGGCTTGACCACGTTGGCCAGCATCTTGACGAAGGTTGTCTTGCCGGTGCCGTTGCTGCCGACGACGCCCACGACCTCACCCATGTGAATCTTGCCCGGTTCGCATTCGATGGTGAAGGAACCAAGGTCTTTCTTCAGGCGCGGGAAGGTCAGTAATTCCACCATTTCCGCGTGGCTGCGGGGGGGCTTGGATTCGAACTCGATGGCCTCGTCGCGGATGCGGATGTTCTCCTCGGGCAGGTAGCCGGACAGGTACGTGTTGATGGCGTGGCGGACCGGCCGGGCGGGGGTGATGACACCGTAGGCGCCCTCGGTGCCGTAGGCCAGGTGGACCTGGTCGCACAGGAAATCCAGGATGGCCAGATCGTGCTCGACGACGAGGACGCGGCGGGTTTCTGCCAGTTCCTGGATGACGCGGGCGATGCGCATGCGCTCGTGGATGTCCAGGTAGCTGCTTGGTTCATCGAAGAAGTAAACGTCGGCGTCCTTGAGCAGCGTCGCCGCGATGGCGATGCGTTGGAGTTCTCCGCCGGACACCTGGCTGATGTGCCGGGTCAGGACATGGTCGATGTTGAGCTTGGGGATGACGACGTCCCAACGGTCGTCCCGGTCCGCACGGCGCAGGAGCTCCTCGACGGACCCGTCGAAGACCTTGGGGAGTTGGTCGACGTACTGGGGCTTGACGGCCACGCGAACGCCTTGGGACGCCACCAGCTTGAGGTAGTCGCCCACCTCGGTCCCGCGGAACCGCTCGATCACGTTGGCCCAGGTGCCTTCCGTCTCGTATTCTCCGAGGTTGGGTATTTCCTCGCCGCTCAGGATACGAATCGAAGTGGTTTTGCCGATGCCATTGGGGCCCAGGATGCCGGTGGCGGCCCCCTGCCGGGGGACGGGCAGCCGGAAGAGTTGGAAGCCGTTTTGTCCATACCGCTGGACCAGATCCTCCTTCAGTTCCTCAGGCAGGCCGATGATGCGCAGCGCGTCGAAGGGGCATTTGTTGACGCAGATGCCGCAGCCGATGCAGAGCTCTTCGCTGACGATGGGCTTCCCCTGGTCGCCCATGTAGATCGTCTCCGTTACCCCCGAGCGTACGGGAGGGCAGAACTTGATGCACTCCTGGCTGCACTTGCGGGGTTGGCAGCGGTCCTTGAGGAGCACGGCGACGCGGTGGCTCACAATTTTGTCGACCAGCGGCGGCGTTTCTTAAGAGTTGGGAAGAGAAGGCTGTCGGCCGGCCCCGGCGCC
>JBFIJP010000150.1:0-9450 GCA_041600695.1 Thermoplasmatota archaeon
ACGCCGCTGCCGGCGCTCCTGGACCCGCAAATCCCCACCGGCGCCGCCTGGGTGTGGGACATCAGCGACGAGGCCAACCCAGTGCTGCGCTCCTTCGTGCAAAACCCGGACACCTTCGAGGAGGAGAGCGGCCAGCCCCGGGTGAACTGCGGCAGCCACTTCGGCGACATCATCAAGGGCCAACAGGCGTTCGTGATGGGCTGGTACACTGGCGGCACCCTCATGGTCAGCTTCGAGGACCCCGACAACCCGGAAATCCTGGACATCGAGCCCGCCGCCGGCAGCACCTGGGACGCCCGCTACCACCGCGGCCACATCTTCCACGCCGGCAGCGATCTCGTGGTCACGCAGCTCATCTGAGCGGGCCCACAAATGCGCCGGACGGCTCATGTGTGATGGGTGCTCTGGGCGACCCATGCGACTGCTTGCCGCTGCCCTGCTGGTGATGGCCCTTTCCGGCTGCACCGACGATGCTTCGTCCGCTACCGATACCGCCGACGTTCTCGATGGCCACGCTGAGGCGACCTGGGTGATGGAGGAAATCCACCGCGATGTGGTGACCGCCTCCAACGCTGCCGTGTACGGAATTACCGATGACACGGACTCCTTTGGGGTGAAATCCAACGCCACGCTCCTCGTCGTGAACGTGACTGTCACCATGGATACGCCCAACAAGCTCAGCGTTCGCTTCGCGCCGCCGGGCTGCGATACCCTGCGGGGCAGTTGCTCGCATTACGTGGTCACGGATGGCGAAGGCCAGTTGGTGGTGGACGATCCCATCCCCGGCGAATGGTCCATCAGCGCATTTGCGGATGTGGGCGTCGCGTCGGGCAGCTACCATCTCGTCGTGGGCCAGAGCCTAGCCGGTGACGCGTTGGACATGGACGAGGACAACCACCCCTGCGACGCCTGCTAGGCCCAGATCTGGCCCACGGTGGCGGCGCTCTGGCGCGCCGCAGCTACCAAGGCGCGGCCCGTCGGCCCCCGCGGCGGAGCTGGACTTCCATCCCGGCACTATCTAGCGCTGCCCCCACGCTCCAGCCGGCCCCACCGCCGGCCGGCGGAATCTCGGAACCCTTAACGAGCCGGTTCAGATGCTTGGCACATTCGGAGGGTTTCAATGTTGTCCAAGGGGTCCATTCACACGACGATTGCCACCACGGCGCTCCTGCTTGCGGCGTCCGTGCTGGCCGGTTGCTTCGGAACCGTCGAAGAAGATGTCAAAACCACCTGCGGTGGAACCGCCGCCGAAACTCGGGTCGTGGACCCGGCGGTGCCGGCACCGGCTATGCCCGGCCCGCCGGAGTCGGCCGCGCAGGCGTTGACGCTTCAACCCTTGGGCGATCCGCTCAAGCTGGGCACCATGTTGCCCATCACCGGTTCCCTGGCCAACTTCGGGACCGGCATGGAGAACGCCGCCCGCCTGGCCATCAAGCAAATCAATGCGGCTGGCGGCGTCAACGGAAGCCCCGTTGAACTGGTCACCGGCGACACCAAGACCGACCAGACGCAAGCTGCCACCGCGTTCACGGACCTGGTCAACCAGGGCGTCGTCGGCGTGGCCGGTGCCGCCTCGTCAGGAGTCACCGGTGCGATTCTGCCCCTGGCCATTGACAACGAGGTCTTCGTCATGACGCCCGCATCCACCAGCCCGGCGCTCACCACCGAGCGAGACAACATGGGCTGGTTCGGGCGCGTTCCCCCCAGTGACGCCTTGCAGGGCAAGGTGCTGGCCCGGATGGTGCATGACGATGGCTGCGACACGGTCGCCATCATGGCTCTCCAGAACGCTTACGGGCAGGCCCTCGGGGGCGTCTTCGAGGAGTCGTTCAAGGCCCTCGGCGGAACGGTTGTGCGCACGGTCCTCTTCGAGGCCCAGGGAACCACTTACACGAGCCAGGTTACCAAGGCGGGCGAGGGGGACCCGGATGCCATCGTCTTCATCGGCTACCCTGCCGAGGGTGGCCAAATCGTCAAGGAGGCCTTCCAGAAAGGCCTGATGGGCAAGTCGGTCTTCTTCTTCAGCGAGGGCGTCAAGGATGACGAATTCGTTACCCAAGTCGGCAAGGATTCGGCTGGAAAATTCATCCTTGAGGGGCTTGGCGG
Source organism: Thermoplasmatota archaeon (assembly GCA_041600695.1). Lineage (GTDB taxonomy): Archaea > Thermoplasmatota > E2 > JACPAO01 > JAHFTW01 > JBFJVP01. Next base: position 2,107 of record JBFIJP010000150.1, read on the forward strand.
CACGACGCCGGACGCGGCCCAGACCACCGCCACAACGGCGTTCAAGCAGGCCTACCGGGAGGAGTACGGCGAGGATGCCAAGCTGTTTGGAGCCGAAACCTACGACGCAATCATGGCCATGGCCCTGACGGCGGCCTACGCGGGCGATAACACTGGCACCGCGATCAAGGACAATATCCGCACGGTCTACAACTCGCCCGGCACGCGGGTATCTGGCGCCGATGTGGCTGGTGCGCTGCTGGCCGCCCACGCCAAGCAAGATGTGGACTACGTGGGCGCTTCCGGCGACTTCAACCTTGACGCCAATGGCGACCCGGCATCGGGCTTGTATGCGTACTGGCGCGTTGGCGCAGACGGCAAGACCGTCTCGGTCCGGCAAGGCATCGTTCCCAGCTAGAAGGAGCCGTGCCGGTTTTTCCTTCCCTCTTCCCCTTCCCCTGTTCTTAGCCACCCAGGTACAGCTTTCCCACGTCAGGGTTGGCGAGCAATGCGCTGGCGGGGCCCTCAAACCGGTTGCGTCCCTGATCCAGTACGTATCCCCGGTCGGCGATCGCGAGTGCCTGTTTGGCGTTCTGTTCGACCAGCAGGATGGGGACCCCGGATTCAGCGATCGCCCGGATGGCCTGGAAGACGGTGTCCACCAGATTGGGGGCGAGGCCGGCACTGGGCTCGTCCAGCAAGAGAAGCTTGGGGTTGCTCATGAGGGCCCGTCCCATGGCGACCATCTGGCGTTGTCCGCCGCTCATGGTGCCCACTCGCTGCCGGGAGCGCTCGGCCAGGATGGGAAACAATTCATACACCCGCGCAAGCCCTTCCGGGTTGCCGCCCCGGATGTAGGCGCCGATTTCCAGGTTTTCACGCACCGTCAGGTTACCGAACACGTTCTTGAGTTGCGGGACGTAGGCGATGCCCCGGCGGACCACCTGCTGGGGGGATGAACCAACGAGGTCCTCGCCGCGCACGCGGATGGTGCCGTCATGAATGGTCAGCAGGCCAAAGATGGCTTTGATAAGCGTGCTCTTGCCGGCGCCGTTGGGGCCGATCACGCACACAATTTCATCCTCGTCGACGTGGGCGTTGATGCCGTGCAGGATCTGGCTCTGCCCGTAGCCTGCCACGAGGTCCCGAACATCCAGGACCCGTCCTGATGCCACAGGCCCAGCGGGGCCAATGGCTTTGGGCCCCGCCGGCTGGCCGTCGTCGGCCGGCGCACCCGCATCAGCCCCCAAGGTACGCCTCCTGGACGACCGGGTCATTGCGAACGGTCTCGGGGGGGCCTTCTGCCAGCTTGCGACCATCCGCCATGACGATGACTGGATCGCAGAACCCGAAGACCGTTTCCATGTCGTGTTCGACGATCAGGAACGTCATGCCCCGCTCCTGGCGCAGTTGCTCAATGCGGCCCATGATTTGTTTGCCCAGGCTTGGATTCACCCCCGCCATGGGTTCATCAAGCAGCATCATCGTGGGCTGAACCATCAGGGCGCGGGCCAGGTCGAGGAGCTTCTTCTGGCCGCCAGAGAGTGCGCCGGCATATTCGTCCGCCAAATGGCTGAGCTTGAAGAAATCCAACGCCTGATCCGCCTCGTCCTGTAGCCGCCGTTCGTCCCGCCGGGTACGCCACCACAGCAGCGAGCCGCGCAGTTTCTCTCCCGCCTGGCCTGGCGGCGCGAGCATCAGGTTCTCCAGGACGGTCATCCGTTCCAGAGCACGCGTCAACTGAAACGTCCGCACCAGTCCGCGCCGGGCCAGCCGGTACATGGGTTGCCGCGTCACGTCCCGCCCCTCAAACATGACGGTCCCCGCATCAACAGGGTAGTACCCGCTGAGGCAGTTGAAGCAGGTGGATTTGCCCGCGCCGTTGGGCCCGATCAGCGCCGTCAGGCTGCCCCGGCGAACATCCAGGTCCATGCCGTCGACGGCATGGATGCCGCCGAAGTGCTTGACCAAGCCTCGCGCGCTCAGGATCACGTCATCGGGCATACAGCAACTCCTCCCGGCGGCCGATGGCTCCCTGCGGCCGGAACATCATGACAAGAATCAGCATCAGGCCGATGAAGACGATCTGCTGCGGCCCACTGCTGGTTGGGCCCAGTTCGCCCAAGAATCGGAGTTGGCGGGCCGTTTCGAATACGCCCCACAGCATGAACGACCCGACGATGACGCCCTTGTGATTGCCGGCGCCGCCCACCACGAGGATGATCCAGGCGTAGAAGGTCACCAGGGGCAGGAAGCTATTGGGTGTAATGTAGCGGACAAAATAGACGAACAAGATTCCCGCCGAGGCCGCGATGGCGCTGCCCAACGCCAGGCTCTGGAGCTTCACCTTGAACACGTTCTTTCCCAGGCTCGCGGCAACGTCCTCGTCCTCGCGAATGGCCTTGACTACCCGCCCCCATGGGGATCGCACCAGCGCCTCCACGAGAAGGAAGGAAACCGCCAGTGCCGCGGCAACCAGTAGCAAAAGGAAGGAGAAGTAGGGGTCGAGCCGGATGTGCAAGGGGCCCTCCTCGAGCGCCACGAACCATTGTCCCCATCCGCTGTCGTCGTTGAGCAGCCATGCGGCTCCCGGGAAGCGCACGGAGATTCCGTTCGGGCCGTTGGTGAGTTGGGCTTCGTTGAGCCAGGCGGTGCGGAAGATCTCGGCGGCGCCGATGGTGACAATGGCCAGGTAGTCCTCCCGGAGCCGCAGGGTCGGTAGTCCCAACAGGAGGACCGCCGCCATCGCCACCCCGATGGCCACAAGCCACACCAGCCCCAGTCCCAGCAAGGCTGAACCGAAACTGGCCTGGGGGGACAAGTCAAAGCCAAGCGTTGCCTGCAAGCGATGGAGCCACGGCCACGCCGCGGCATGGTCGGCGGGCAACTGGGATTTCCAGGACAAGATGGCCGCGCTGTAGGCCCCCAGGCCCAGAAACAGCACGTGGCCGAAATTGATCAGGCCCGTGAAGCCAAATTCCAGGTTGAGGCCCAGCGTGAACAACGCAAAAATCAGGATGGTGAGAAGAGTGGTTTGCAGGTAAATCCAGCCAACGCCTGCCAGGAACCCGTCGCGCGCCGCACGGTCTCCCTGGTAGGAGAGGATCATGAGCAGGAGCATGATGCCCGCGGCGAGCCCCGCCACCACAAGCCATTCCCGCCGCTCCCGGCCCCGGTGCGCGTCCGCCCGCCCTTCCGTCTTGCCTTGGGCAGACGACGCCACGGCCTTTTCGGCGGGGGCTGGCGCGCTCAGTTCTTCACCCCCATGATTCCCTGCGGCCGGATGAACATCACCAGGATGAGAATGGCAAAGCCGACGGCGAGCCGGTAATCTGGAATCCACGCCACGGACAACTCCATGGCGACGGCGATGATCAGTGCCCCCAGCATGGCCCCGTACGCGCTCCCGATGCCCCCCAGGACGACGGCTGCGAAGATGGGCAGGATGGTTTGCCAGCCAAGTTCCGGATGCACGTTGCGATTGAGTGCCAACAGCACGCCGCCGATGCCGGTCAGTCCGCCGCCCAAGATCCACACGTAGGCGATCATTCGGTCAACATCGATGCCGGCCACGCGGGCCAGTTCGAGGTCGTCGCTGACGGCGCGCAACGATTTGCCCACCTGCGTGTATTTTAACAGGAGATGGACGCCGAGGATCAGGACCCCCGCCGTGGCAACGGTAGCGACTTGGGTCTGGGTGATAATAATAGAGCCGCCGATGACGTACGACGGCCGGAAGGGTCGTGCGTACGTTTGCAGGTCGGTGCCGAAATACATGGCCAGCAAATTGCGCAGTGCCAGGGCCACGCCGATGCTGGTGATGATCAGCGTGACCACGGTGGCTTTCTTGCGGCGAAGCGGCCGCCACACGATCCGGTCCAAGCCCAGGTTGAAAAGCGGCACCGTGGCGACGGCCAGCAGGATGGCAAGGGCGAACCCGCCTCCCAGGACAGGGAGCCATCCCTGGCCCACCGAGGCCGCTGCCAGGATGGCGCCAGCGGCAACCAGGAGGCGCCGTTCGGTCGGCAGCAGACCCAGGGGTCGGCGGCCATCCACGAGCACTAGGGCGATGAAGGCCGCCGCAAGCAGCAGGGCGGCTGGCTGGCCCCAGCCCGGTTGAAGGGTACCAAACAGGAAGGCGGTGTAGGCCCCCAGGGTCAGCAGGTCGCCGTGGGCGAAGTTGGACAGCCGCAGGATTCCGTACACCAGCGTCAGTCCGATGGCTGCCAGGGCGAGGATGCTGCCAAAGACGATGCCGTTGACGGCGTACCCGAGGAGGGTTTGGGCGAGGGCCACGATACCGGGGCGCGATGATGCCCGACGGGTAAAACCCGCCGGGTTCACGAGGGGCGGCCGGTGCCCTCATGAGGCGGGCGGGGATGGGCTCCTGTGGTTGACAAGCACGTGCGCCTGCTGATCAGTGGACGCGTGCAGGGGGTGTACTATCGGGAAAGCACCCGCCGGGAGGCCCAACGCCTCGGCGTTTCCGGGTGGGTGCGCAACCTGCCCGATGGTCGGGTGGAGGCCATGCTGCATGGCGCAGGGGACGCCGTGGATCAACTGGTGGCCTGGTGCCGTCATGGTCCCCCGGCGGCGGCGGTCTCGGATCTGCAATTGGAGGCTGCGGACCCGGACCCCGGCGCGCCCGGTTTTGCGGTGCGACGCACGCCTTGAGGGCTGATGTCTCAACGCCCAAATGGCTGCCTGCGGCATCGTTGCCATGCGCGCATGGACGGCCCCGTTGGTGGCCCTGGTATTGGCCGCTGGATGCTGCGTGATTCGAGATGGGCCGAGGCCCACCTGGGCCAGCACGATGGTCAGGTGGGGTGACTCAGGCCTTAAGAACAAGGCTTCGAGTGAGCGACTCATGCGCTTTGCAGTTGTCCTGTTAGCCGCCCTGGTCGCGGCGCCCGTTCTGGCGGGTTGCCTTTCCGACGATGAAGCCGGCCTTGCGGTCCAGACTCGTCTGGAGGATGCCCTGGGCTTGTGGCGCGAAGGCGCCCCCCTGGCTAACGTCGTGGTTCTTGGCGAGTGGCGCGATGGCGGCGCGGAAGAGGCCGACGCGTGGGGCGACTTCTTGGCCGTGGACCGCGGCCCGGCTGTTCACATTCTCAACGTGAGCGACCCGGAGGCGATCACCGAGGTTTCCGTGATTTCTGGTCCGTTTACCGCCAAGGATGTCAAGTTCAGCGATGACGGGCAATGGCTCTTCATCGGCGACGACGCGGCGGCCAGCGGCACGAGCGGTGCCGGCGGCCTGGATCTTCCGGCCCAGGCGGGCGGATTCTACGTGTACGACGTGTCGGACAAGGAGAACCCGCAGTTTGCCAGTCATCTGCCCGTTGGCCCCCGGCGGGGGCCGCACATGCTGGCGTACCACCAGACTGCTGGGGGGGAGGAACTGGTCGTTGGCGCCAACGCGGACGTCAGCATCAACCGCTTCGATCGGGAGACCGGTACGCTGACGGAGATCGCGCGGTACGAGGCCGACCCCCTGACGGCGTTCAACCGTGGCCCCAACGTGGTGGACGCCTACTACCAGGGCATGGCGCACGACATGTTCGTGATGGAGGACCCCATTGAGGGCCGGACGCTGATGTACGTGGCCAACTGGGACGCCGGGCTTCGCATTGTGGACCTCTCCACGCCGTCCCAGCCCGTGGAGATCGGGGCGTGGAACGACTTCCCCGACGGCCACTCAGGCAACCTGCACACGGTCAGCACGGAGTGGATCGGCGACCGGCGCATCACCGTCGGCGCCGTCGAAGTGGGCTTCGATATCGTGGGAGGCATTCCTTTTGCCCTGGATCAGGAGCGCAGCGTCGTCTACGTGTGGGACACCACGGACCCGGAGGCGATCCAGGTGCTCGGGGAGTGGGAAAACCCGGACGGGACGCCGCCCGGTCAGGGCGGCCTCGCTGCTGCCCAGGTGACTGGCGACGAGATTCTTTCCACGCACAACCTGCAACTGGAGAACGGCCGCGTCTACATGGCCCACTACGGGCTCGGCGTCTGGATTCTCGACGTGTCCACTCCTGAGGCCCAGGCGGAGCCCCAGGTGATGGCCTACTACCTGGAGGATGGCCAGAACACATGGGATGTGGTCGTGCACCACGGGGTCATGTGGTCCAGCGGCGTCGAGGGCGTCATCGGTCTGAATTTCTTGCTCGACCGGATGGGGCCTGGCGGTGTGACGAGCCGCGCCTGATGCTTGCCGGGGCTTTTGGTTAACGCCGCCGTCACCGTTAAATTGATCGACGCCGCGTCAAGATGGTGTTCGCGATCCGGATGGTCGCTATGACGGCCGTGCTGGCCGCTGTGACGGCCGCGTCGATCTTGGCCGCAGGAGCATCGGCGAATCTTGTCTGGGAGCCACAGCAGCCGACGCCAACGACCCTCCATGTCCACGGTGGGCTCGCCGGCAGCCTGACGCACGGCTATCTTTCGATCAGCGAGCCGGAGGGCCAAGCGACGGACCGGCACCCGATCCTGTCGGCGAGTGCCTGTGGGGCGGTGGCCGAGACGACCAGCAAGCTGGCGTTGGTTGGGGGTGTCACCTACCAGGACGGCCAGGCCAGCACCACGGCGTACGGTCTCCAGTACAACGTCACGCTGGACTCCACCGCGCCCGTTGAACTCGTTTGGTACGTCACCGTCGATCGCGACCCAACCGGGACGCTGCCGACGCCTGCCCCACGGGTAGCCGTGGCGGCGACGCTCGCCGAAGACGAGGACCGGGCGCCGCCCCACCGGCAGTCGCTCGGCGCCGCGGCGGGCCGATCGGAGGCGCGCGAACTCGTACCAGGGGCCGAGGGCCATCGCGGCGTGGACGGCCGCGACGTGTACGTGTTCCGCGTCCCGTTGGCCTTGGAGCGGGACACGCTCGAAGGCGGCTCTGGCACGGCTTGGCAACTCACGGTCACCACTCGCGGCGAAGCCCCGTGCGCTCAGGGATTGGAATGGCCCACGGTGCACGCGTACACTGGCCCTGGCGCCAGGCCCCATCTGAACCTCACGATTCTCAACCCCCTGCGCTGGGAGGCGCTCCAGCCCGAGTTCCGTGGCGATGACTTGATCATCCATGCAATGGCGGCCTCGCCGTGGGGCCTTGGTGCCTTCGATGGCCCGTGGATGGACGCTTACACCGTGGGTTACGGCTCCGGTGCCGCCATCAATCTGACCGGCCCCAGCGGACAACCGTCCTGGGAAGCCCGGTACTACGCGCGCCATGATCACAGGCCCGAGCTCCATATCCACAGTCCGGTCGTGGCTCATGTGGACTGGGTGTGGAACCTGAGCCGTGACCCGCCCCGCGCCGGCCAGCACACCGTCGACGTGGGCTTCACCGGCGGCGGCGCCCGTCTG
>JBFIJP010000151.1:0-9427 GCA_041600695.1 Thermoplasmatota archaeon
GTCAAAGCAGCTCGCGTGCTTGGAATTCTCCTCGGGTTCACCAGGGTTTGATCCCAGTGACGAACAACGTACGTACAACTCGCCTTATGCGCATCAATGGCAACCACGGGCTTCACGTTCTTCACCTGCCGGATCCACCGGCACAGACCCTCAACGCGCAGCGCGTGATCGCTCTAACGACGCGTTTCCAAATCAGCACCGGGACAGCGTCCACGGCAGACGTACATGACCACTTGTTATCTGGCAAGCGACAAGCAACGAGGCCTACCGCAACAAGTCCGGATCCAATTTCACATCCGCCAGAATTTTGCGGACCAAGCCCGGCGGAATATCCGTACCGCCATGATTCGGCACAATCGTCGAGCGACCATCCAGGTGCCGGTAGAACACGTGGCTGCCCTTTTGCCGAACTGCCTCAAACCCGTGTTGTCGTAGAAGCTTCGCTAATTTGCGATACGAAATCGGGCCAATCGACGGCGCCATTCAATCAGGCGCCGACCGAGACCTTTTCGACGCCCACAAACTGAGTCGCGGGCGCGTCTTGGACCTCGAGGAACAACATAATCGCTTCGCGGATGTTGTCGAGTGCTGCCTCGCGGGTTTCGCCCCATGAATGGCAGCCGGGCAGGACTGGGACTTCGGCGATGAAGGCCCCGGTTTCGTCCTGCTCAAGGACAACGTCGTATTCCATCGGTTGAAAATGCGCGGTTTCGGTACTTAAACGTGCCTGGGGGGTTGCTGGAGGCACTTCTGGGCGCATGCCAGATAACGGCTCCCGAACTGACCCGACGCGCGAAGCGCGTTCGGGTTGAGCGAGTTGTTCGACGCCCTACTTCGGATGCGCCCCCCTCGGCCCCGCGCAGGGTCAGCGCCGCCAACGTGCAAGCTCATCATCGATCCAACCCCGGACTCGCCTCGTCGCGAAGACAAAATCGCGGTTAAGAACCAGGTCGGCGCGGGTGATGCCGTCGATGCGTCGGACTGCAGCCATGCGTGATGCTTGTTCCTGTAGGCTTGCGGCCCGACAGAAAACGTACCTGCTCCCCGCGTAAGCAGCGACCTCGATGGTCTCTTCGAGCGCGTTCATGGCCTGACCAAGCGCCTTATCGTGTCCTTCGAGATATGCGTGGAACGCGGTCGCTCCGGTGCGGCTTGGGCGCAACAAGGGTTGAATGTCGACGGCGCCCTGCATCAGTTCCGCGCGGACCCGTCCAGCGGTCTTGGACCCCAATCCCGCCTTCCGTCCAAGAACCGCGGCCGGAGATACTGGATTATCCAGTAAGGCCCGCAGAACCTTCCATTGCAACGGACCCGGTTCAGGAATCGGACGCGGAGGCGTGGGTGCGGCGTGCGTCGCAGGTTGTCCAGCATGGGATTCGATGCAGTCCTGCCAGTCCCCTGGCTCTTCGGGATTGCCAAGGACGCCGGATAGGCCATCGACGGAGTCTGCTGCGTAGACTACGTCCGGCAATTCGATGAGGGCCGCAAGGTCGAGCGAAGCCTCGAACGCCAAACCGAGCCCACGGCGACCGAACAGATCAGCGCACGGCGTCGCTTGCCACCCCTGCAACACGCCGTCTGCCGCGAGGCGGGCTAGCCGCTTTCGGACGGCGCCGCTGCTCAGGCGCACGTCCTGTGCGATGGACTCCTTGGCGCGCAAGGGCTCCCGGCTCAGGGCGCCAAGGATGTGGAAGTCAACCGCGTCCACGTTCAGGCATGGGGGTGAGGGCGTATTTGAAAAAGGCTGTTTCCGCACCCCGCGGCTCGCGTGGCTTATGCCAGCAGGGATGCAGTCGGGACCATGGCCTTCATGCGCCTGGAACATGCCCAGCACGTCGATGCTCCCTTGGACAAGGTCTGGGAACACGCCGCCGACTTCGGCAACGTCGCCGCCTGGACGCGTGAACTCTCATCGTCCAGCCTGGTGGGGGATGAGGTCGTGCCCGGAGTCGAGCGGAGCTGCGAACTCGCCCGTCCATTCCTCGGGCAGCACCACGTTCACGAGCGACTCCTGTTCATGGAGCATCCCGTGTTCCAGTACGAGGTCACGCGACCGTTTGCGATGTTCGCCCACGCCCAGAACACCTGGACCCTGACCCCCGACGGCGCCGGCACGTTGGTGCAAGTCAATGCTCGCTTCCGGCTACGCTGGGGGATCTTGGGTCGGGAACTGGCTTGGTTTGCAAGGCCCGGCATCCGCCAGGCCGTCCGCCGTGCCCTGCGCGACTTCGCCAAGCACGTGGAGGCAGCATGAGATTCACCGTGTCGGCCACAATCGACGCGCCACGAGACATGGTCTGGGCTGCTTTGGCCGACTATGGGGGTATCGCAACATGGAACACGGACATCGACGCCAGCCGCATCGTATCGGGCTCCGAGCAAGGCGTGGGTGCGGAACGCCAGTGCGACTTCGGCAACAAGTACCTGCGCGAGCGCGTCCGAGAATGGGAACCGGGCAAGCGACTGTCCCTGGATTTCACGCACTTCCCGGCGCCGCTACGGGCGGCCGTGACGTTCCAATTGTCCGATGCCGTAGGCACCCGTGTCGCTGCAGACTATTGGTTCCAGGGCAAGGGCTTGCTGCGGCCCTTTGGTTGGATGCTGAAGCCACTGCTGCGCAAAGCGATCTCCGGGGTGTTGAGAGACCTAAAGGCGCACATCGAGGCGCCGGGCGTCGGTACTATGCCCTGAAGCCAGCGTGGCCTGAAGGCTTTCGTGCCTTGTGGGAGACCATGGGGGTGGCGTCGAACGGTTGAGCTAAGCCGCCCCGGAGCGAAGCGGAGGGGTCGGCTTGAGCGATTTGTTGGGCGGCGGTGCCGCTGCGATCAAGCGCATGCTGCGGTTAACCCAGCGTTAGTGCTCCGTTTCATTAATGATCGTGTCCCCAGGATGCTGCCCCGGTGGCGCGGTGATGGTTAGCTACTTGCCGTCGTGTGGCGGAGCCCTCGATCAGGGTGCGATTGGTGCACTGATGGACTGCGGATACTCACCTAGCTGAGGTCCACCAGTCGCGTGCTATCGAATTGTGACTGCCACGCCTTCGAGGAAACGGGGCCATCGCGCCTCAAGTCCCCATGCTCCGGCCAGGGCCGCCAGGATAGCGTCATGGGTCACGGCCAGGGTTGGCGGGCCTGCAAGCAGGTCGCCTACGAGGCGCGCGCCGTCTTCCCGTGAGATGGTTCCCGGGCAGGCAGCCCCGTTGGCGTGCCGGTCAAGCATCCTGATAAGTTGTCCGTGCGACCCGGCAGCCGCCATAATCGTCTCGGGCTCGACGACGAAAGGACCTGGATCGCCAAGGACTTGCGTTGGCTGAACCCGGGCGTCGAGCCTTGCGCCGGTACACAGCTCGCGGGCGGTGTCCATGCAACGCCCGACCGGACTCGAAAGCACTCGGCTAAACCGGCCTGACAGGGCGCCGCCGAGTTGTCTTGCCTCTTCGCGACCGCAGGCAGTCAAGGGGTTGGCGAAATCGTGGCCGTTGAGAATCGCCTTCTCACCATGGCGAATAACCAGGTGGCAATCCGCAGGGAGCTTCAGGCCTGGTTGCCAAATGGAGGCGTTCAACTGCATGTTGCCTCCATGATGACGTACGGTGGGGCCGGCGTGTGCCGGGCTAACGACCATCCTGCTGATTCCAGAATCTCGCGCATGTCCGCTGGCGTTCGTTCTCGGCCCCCGATTGCGGCCATGTAGGTCGAGAGCAATTCCGCGCTTGCGGCGTCATGGTCCCATTCGACCACGATGGCTGTCGCCGATACTGGGGCCGCTCGCCGAATGTTCCGCAGAAGCTGTAAACACTTCTGATCGCTCCAGTCGTGCAGGACGCGTGTCAGCAGATATACATCAGCCTCCGGCAGATCATCGCTAAACATGTCTATGCCCAAGACGGCCATGTCATCGGCGACTACTTCGGCAACCACTTCTGCTCGATCGACTAGGATGCGGGGGCCACCATGGCCGGAAGCGTGTAGTAATTGCAGCAGCGCGCCGCGACCACCGCCGATGTCGGCAACGCGGGCCCGGGTGGGTACGTCTAGGTGCTTGATGATGGTGGGCCAATCGGCGCGCGCATAGTCATCCAAGACGGCGGCGAGAGAATCTGCTCGACCTTGCGTCTCCGCGTATTCGAAGGGGTCTGATGCGCGGCCTTCGCGGATGGCGACAAACGTATCCACGGCGAGGCCGGTCCAGTAATCGACTCGTCGTCGTGCAACCGCGTCTAAGCTGATGCCGGCCATTTGTTGGCGTGCTCGAATTGTACGCCACCATGCGATGGCGTCTTCTTCTAGACGGTCCGAATCACCCGTCAGGGACGATGCGATTCCTTCGGCGGTGCCCCCAACTGAGACTCTGCATACGCTATCGTCGAGGCTTCTGCAAAGTGCCCATTCGTTGTAGAAGGGCTCTACGGCCTTGAACCGGGCGGAACTGTGCTCGCGGCCGTTTTTGTCGATGTGATGCCAGCCCTTCTCATCGCGGGCGCGGGCCCAGCCTTTGTGGAAAACATCCAATTCAAGGAAACTATGGGGGTGGAGGAAGGCGCCAGCCGGGTCAATATGCCGCCACTGGTTCCAGGCGATCATCACCGCGGCAGCGCCCTCGCGATAGTCGCCAGCGTACGTCCAAGGGCCTGATTGCACGGCGCCAGCGCGGTCAATATAGTAGAACCCTAGTTTGTGGTCCTGAACCACAGATCGATTGGATTGGAAATTGCCACACCACTTCCAACTGCCGGGGTATGCTGGTTGCCCATCCTCATCGATGTGGAAGCCCTTCTCGCCGACCACCACGGCGGCACGGTCCTCATAGAAACCAAAGGCAGAATCAAATTTTTCCCGGAAGGCGAGCTGGCCATCTGGGCGGATGAATTGCCAGCCATCGTCCGTCCGTACTGGGGCTAGCCCCGGCGCATGAAACGGCAGGACGCGGCGGAATTCGGGCTTGTAGATGCGATGCCCGGCTTCATCGACATGGAAGCGTCCGCAAGGGGATGGCTTTGTTTCGTTCCAGGCTACGGCGCTCGCATGACGCATGTCTTGCACACCTCGTTGACCTTGTAGTTCTCGACTAGGTGGGCATAAGCGGCGGACTGCCACGCGTACATGAGGCCGCGCTGTGTGTCGCCGAAGTTGCCAAGCCGCTGTCGTAGGTAGTCCGGGGCGCAGCAGGGATCGAAGCGACCCTCGGAATTGACCCAGGCCTCCTTGCCCAAGAACGGGCAGTCACCGGTTCGTTCCCGTGATTCCAGCGAGTCGATGGGGTCGAAGTTGGCCAGACTGATGCGCTCCCCATTGGGCAGGGGCCGGGCGTCGGCAATCGCGTGGCATTCAGCGGCCACCTGATTCCATCGCCCGGATGCCGACGCATCACGCCGCATGTCCTGCCCCTTCATTGCATCGAGGTGCACCCATAGGTGGTGGCCCTTGACGCGGTCGATGCCTAGCCTAATGGCCATTTCGACAAGGCTGGGGAGGTCTTCGATGTTGTCCTCCAGGAACGTGCACTGAAGTGTAACCGAGCAGGCCGGTTCGCCCCGTGCTCGCGCTTCGTCGCGGACGCGCAATAAAGTTTCGAGTCGTTTGACTTGCGCGTCGAATTTTGTGCCGATCATGATGCGCTCATGCGTTGCTGCAGTCGAGCCGTTCCAGCTAATCTTGATGTCGCTGCACACCGGGACCAAGATCCGCGCCCACGCTTCAGCCCCGAGGCGCGGAAAAGTACCGTTGGTCGTCAAATTGATCTTCACGCCGTGCTCGGTCGCGGCCTCTACGATGTCGTTGAAACCTTCGTACATTAAGGGCTCACCCATGGTGCTCGGAATGACTTCGCGTAAGCCATGGGGGGCGCATTCAGCAATGATTTCCGGAATCCGCTTCGGGTCCATTCTGCGCCTCCGGCCCGATGCTTCGAATTTGCGCTGTTTAAGCAGGATGCTGTGCTCTTCGCACATGACGCATCGCAGGTTGCAGTCATCGGGATTCGTGTCGAAAGTAATTCGCCAGGGTCCGTTCATTTGGGTTCTCCGTGGTACAGTCGGATGATTGTGTCGACGTGGGCGCCTATGGATCGGATTGTGCCGGAGGCGAGTGGACGGGGGGGCGGTGGTCCGGCGAGAAGGCGATCTAGGGCGTTCGCCATGGAGGTCGGGCTGCGATGTTGGAACGTGGTGCCGGGGATGCCTCGCTGCATGAGTTCGCCCATGCCGCCGTGTTCGCTGGTGACGACAGGCACGCCTGCAGCGGCCGCCTCCTGGATGACGAGTGGGGAGTTCTCGTCCCAGATGCTCGGCACAACAATGACATCGCAATGGTCGAAGACATCCAGGACAATGCGTTTGTTGTCGTACGCGCCGGGCCACTCGACTAGCTTAGCGCGCGGGCTCTGGCTGGCAGCACGTTGGGCGAATTTGGTGATCCATCTCGCTGGCTGGCCCCAAATGCGAAGGATGGCCTCGGTTTCCATGGTTGCGTGGGCGTGGATGAGGTGGTCTAGCCCTTTGGACGGGTGGTGGCGTCCGATGTAGCCGATGACCGGGAGTTGCTCGGACCGCCTGTTGCGTCCTGAGAGGTTGGCGGCATCGAATCCGTAGAGTTCATGCACGATTCGGTTCGCGGTTGCAGGGAACCGCTCCACGATGCGGCTGGACAGGTGGTGGCTTGGGCTAACGAAGACGTCGATGTGGTTGACTGCCTCCTCGGCCGCAAGCATCCGCTGGGCGACCCAATTGGTCCAGTACGCTAGATCGGCGCCCTCATGGGCCGGATGGCCAGACATCATGCGATTGTAGCACTTGGTTCCGCACTTGGCGTTCTCCTGTCCCTCGCAGGCGGCCCAAGGCTCTCCGTTTGTCAAGCCCCATTGGAGAAATTGGCCTCGGGGACAGGCGAGCCAATAGTCATGCAGAGTGAAAATGGTCCGAGCTGAGCGCTGCTTGGCCATTGCGGGTAGGCGCATCGACAGATGAGAAAGATGCCCGAAATGCACGACATCCGGCTGGAAATCATCGACAACCTGCACAAAGCATCGTTCCATTTCTGGACTTGTGAATCGCTGGGCGTCTCGTGCATGGTTGACGAGAACGACGGGAATGCCTTCATGCTCTTCCCTTCGCACCTCGAAGTCAGGGACAAACGGATCTTCGATGCGTGCAAACACCAAGACATCCAATCCTTTGGCGTGCAGTGCCTTGGCAAGCGTCCTAGTGTAGACCTCGGAGCCGGCCTCGTAGTAAGGTGGGTAGCCATGGATGACTAGCAGACAGCGCATTCGATTGCCTCCCGGAATGCTTGCACGGTTTCGCCGATTGCGTCTTGGATGGGGCGTGGCGTGAAGCCCAGCAGGTCTTGGCAACGCGTCGGATCGCCCACGAATCGGGGGACGTCGTAGCTACGGGGCGGTGCCTCTACGTATGGCGCCGAGGACCCCGTGTGATCCTGCACGAGGGCCGCCATTTGGCTTAATGTCGTCATGTGGCCACTTACAACGTGGATCGGATCGTGACATTCGCCGGCCGCCGCGAGACGGCTGGCAGCTTCGATGGCGGCGGCTGCGTCAGATACGTGGGTAAAGTCAAAGCCGCTATCGCGCCCATCCAGTCGCATGGGCTGGTTGGCTAGGCCAGCGAGAACGAATGCCGGTACGACACGATCGGGGTAGTCCTTGGGGTGGCCGAACACGTTCGAGAAGCGGAGGATTTGACCCGGGCGGCCGGTGCGCTCGTGGTACTGTTGGATGATTCGTTCCGCCGCGGCCTTGCTGCGGCCGTAGACGTTGCATGGCTGAATCGCGATGTCTTCCGTAGCCGGCAGGGTGGCAGGTTGGCCATACACCTCGCGGCTGGATGCGTAAATTATCCAAGGTGGATCTTCGAGTTGGCTCGCTGCGTCTACGAGGTTTTGCGTTGCTATGACGTTGCTGCGCCAGCATTCGCGGGGATCGCGTTGGCCATCCACGACACGCGAAACGCCGGCTAGGTGCACGATTCCGGCGAGGGCGTCACCCAGCCTACCTGGTTTGCCAAGCTCGTCAATTGAACATCGCTCCAGGTTGACTCCTTCGTGTGAAACTGGCCTGAGGTCGATAGCTCGGGCGGCCCCGCTGCTCCTTCTCAGCAGCTGGCTGCCGATCAGGCCACCAGCGCCTGTGACGAGGACCCGTGCGAGTGACATTAGTCGAGCCCCGGGCTTATCCTAGCCGCCGTCCAAGCGGCGACGTGGCAACATCGATGCATGGCGGCTGGCGGCGCGCGTTGGCAGGGGGGTGGGCTTAATGATGGACTCGGGCATGCAGTGGGATCGAGGGTCATGGCGAGAACTCCGGCTTTTTGCCAAGAATCATCAATCGGCCAGACAAGCCATAGCGCAAGCTCAGCTCCGCGGCCACGCTGCCGGCCCGATCCTCCAAGTCGCCCGACTCCTGCAGTAGGAGGACTGTGTCCGACGGCTTGACCCTGTCAAGCCACGCCAGCAGCGGGACGCCGTTCGGATGATTAGGGATGGGGTGCCCAGGGTCAAGCACGGCGTCGTATGGAATCCAGAGCCAAGAATCGTCGGGCGGTGGGTCGCGCCCCACGTGCAGCCGATGATGTGTTTGCACTTCCTTGGTCGAATAGCGAACCGCATCCACTCCCGCGCGTCGTACCAGCTCTTCGCGCCGGCACAGCAGGCAGAATTGATGATAACCGAGGTCATGGCGGAAGCACCAATCCATCAACTTGCTGCGTTCGTCGGGCGAAAGACCCGCCACGCACTCCTCACAGGCGGGCTCGGCTAAGACGCCGCCCACTTCCCCCGTTGCAAGGGTCACGGGCTTGCCATGGCGCTCACAGTGCCGATACTGGTTCTCGGCTTCCTTGACGAGCTCACCCCATGCCCGCCGGTTTGTGCCATCTCCGCCTTCGGCAAGCTCCAGTGCACGACGGATGGCGGCTGGAAGGCTGCCTAGTCCATGCTTCTTGACGAAGTAGTCGAGGACCAGTTTTTCCTGCGCGGAGATCGCAACGGTGGTGCGCCTGCCGGGGAGCCGCCCGAGCGGCTGTGAAGCCATGGTTGATTGGCATACAGTCACTGCCTATATGCATTTGTATGCCCTATTCTGGCTTAGATTACTGGACAAAGGTGGCCATATGGCTGCAAGCGCATAGATTATTATGCAAGGCGCTATGCATGCAATTCTATGCATCTTACAAAGTGTAGGCTCGGCACCCGGCCGTGGACTGGAGAATCCCCGCCTGGAGGGGTCGCATGAGTGGCCCCGCAGCAGCCCCGCCCCCGGCCCTAGCGCCAGTCTCCGTGAACCTCTTCATCAACCGTGACTGCAACTACAACTGCAAATTCTGCTTCGCCGGCTTCAAGGACCAGCGCGTTCGCATGCCGCTCGATGAAGCACGCAAAATTATCGATCAGTGCGCGGCCGCCGGAACCGAGAA
>JBFIJP010000152.1:0-9353 GCA_041600695.1 Thermoplasmatota archaeon
AGACCATCAAGCACCAGGGCTTCATGCAGTGCAGCCAGGCCGGCATTGTGTACGGGTCGGCGCCCTGTATCACCGACTTCACGTCGTTGGCGCTGAGTCCTGGCGCGGCACCTCAACTGCGTGAGGTTCTGACCGAGGAGCGCGGCTGGGAGGTCGGCCTGGATGCTGGCTGGCAAACCCTGCTCTGGGAAATGACGTGGGTTCCGTCGGCGCAGGCGACGTCGGCGCAGATGGGAATCGTGGCCAGTTTTGATCGGCTCAACCGGACGCCATCCCACAATTTCATGAACGTCCAGAGTGGTAATCCACTGCGGGCCCAGATTGATTTAGGCATCGATCACCCCACATCCGCCCCCGGGGAACCCGAAATGATTCCACCGGAGGGGTTGCCCAACCTGTACTACTTCTGCTCGGTGCGCCAGGACCCCTGGCCAGTGCCCGCCGTGGCGATCAACCAGGAGTTCGAGTTGTTCTTCAGTTCGTTCTTCTACGCGCCGGCGCCGGAAGGATGGAGTTTCCTCAACGGCGACGAGCCCCCCTTCTAGCACGTGCCGACCACCGCGGCCAAACCATCGGCCCCACGGCCGCGAGAAACAGAAGGGGGCCGACGGCCGGCATCGCCCTGAGGTCGTCGGCGATGACATGCCACGCCCGCGGGGTCCCGCCTTTCCAGTCGTCCATGAACAGCCGTGCGTGGTAGGCCGTAGCGTCGGGTCCCTCGATGATGACGGAGACCTCGCGGTTGAAGGCACGGCTGTGGAAGTTTCCGTTGAGGCTTCCCACCACCAGGGCGTCGTCGATGATGAAGCCCTTATTGTGGAGGAGCTTGAGTGATGGCCGCTCCAGATACCGGACCTCCAGATCGAGCCCGGCGGCAGCGTCCAGGAGGTACGCCACGGCCGCCGCCGTCGACTCGCTTTGGAGCGTCTCAGGAGACGGTAGTTGGACGCGCACCTGGACACCCCGCCGGGCTGCTTCCAGGAGGGCCTCAAGCAACGCATCAGACTTTTGCCAGCCAAGGCGGTTGCTTTCCTGGGTGCCCAACTGAAGTTGCTGCGTCCAGACCCGTTCCATGGCGGCTCCGATGCGGGCAAGAATTGGGTTCGTGGCAGGATCGGCGGTGTGGTCGGGTGCTACCACGGGCGTGACCTGGAAAGGGCCGCGGCTCGTGGTTGCCGGCTGGGCCCGATGGTCGCCACGCGCAGGGGGAAGATCATGGGCGGGTGCCCCGAAGGGGTCCCATTGTCGGGCGTCGAACAGGCGTGCGTCCCATGCGGTTCGATCCTCCTGCATCCAGGCGGCAAACCACGGGGCGCCCCCGTGCAGGACCACGCCCCATCCACGGTTGCCCCACGAACCATCTTGGGCGAGGGCCTCAGAAACGGCGTTTTCCGACTGGATGGCCACCGCGTCGTCGGCGACAAGCACCTTCAGGTGATGGAACACGTAGCGGCCTCCTCCCGCCGCCGTTACGCGGGCGCCGGCCTCTTGCAGGCTCTCCAGAACGATGGCTGCGGTGCCGTGGGACTCGTGGGTACTGATGGCATTGCTGGCTACATGGATGGCCAGGTCGAGCTGCGGGTTGCGGGCCTTGGCCGCCGCCAGGGCGTCTGCCAGTTCGGGCGACCGGAAGGTGTAGACGTGCAGGTGGAGCCGTTGCCGGGCGCCAGCGATCAGGTCTTGGAGGACTGCGAGCGTGTTGTCTGGCGAAGCATAGAAGGTCACCTGGGGCACGTTGAAGCTGATGGGCGCCAGGTTGGACTGGCCCATGCGGTGAATGCGTGGGGTGATCCAGTCGGCTGCCTGGTCGGTGTCGATCCACCGGCCGTCGTGGCCGCGTCGCTGGTAGACTGCGCCCGGCGACACGAAGCGCATGGCGTCGGCGTCGCCGGGGCCCCAGGCAAAGGCGTCAGCCACGGCGCCCGAAGGTTCCAGAAGTGCCACGTCATCGCCGCTGTTGGCCAGTTGGAGCGCCCGGGGTGGCCATGCGCCGGCGGGCTTCGGCCCGCCGTGGTTGGCCCACGCGGTGAGGTTGCCCACGAACCATGCCACTTCGCCAGGCGCTAGGCTCGTGTTGGCAGGAAACGCCCAGGTGCTTTCGCCATCGGTCAAGGCGTATCCTTGTAGGGACGTGCCGCCGGGGGCAGCCAGTGCCACTCCTTCGTCGCCGGGGCCGGGACCCGGCAAGTCTGGCACCACGCCCACGAGCAGTGGGCCTGCGGTGGCGGCCGGCGCCAGCAGAAGGAGCACAAGGGCGCATCGGTAAGCCAACACTGGAACGAGGCAGCAAAGCGGCCCCACTGGTTGAATTCGCTCGCACAGGCCAGGACCTGTTCGCCTCCGGGTGCGTCACGGCAACCTATTTTCATCCAATGCTGTTTGCGCCATGTCGGGTCCTGCGGCCCGGCTTGTTGGAGGTTGTTTGGTGTCAATTGCCGTTTCTGCACGCTGGCGTAGCTTCAGCGTCTTGGTAGCCCTGCTCATGATCACTAGCCCAATGGGCATCCAGGCGTCCGCTGGCGCCGAGTCTGATGCCACGGGCTCCGATCTGCCGCCTCCCCCTGATGGCGTGGGGCCCGTCGCCGTAGGCGTCGACTTCAGAGGGGCCACGCACGATGCTGGCGATGGAACAGGCGAGGCGCCCGCCAACACGGGCCTGCGCACGCTACTCATCGACCCGCCGGGCGATCCCCTGGACGACAACGGCGTTTCCGCCCAGGTGGACAACCCCGGAGCCCCCGCCGGCTTCCCGTACAAGAACACCTTCGGATGGACCACCCAGGGCCCCGACCTGGATCGGTGGGTCCGCGACACGGAAGGCTCCATCGACCTAGAGGTCGACATGGGCAACATGGCCCGCAAGGCAGACATCCGCGGCCAGGAGGACTACATCATGGAGCTCGGCTACGCCGTGATCGGCTACTGGTGGTACGACGGCGACGGCGTGTACGACCCGATCCCGAACCAGAACGAACGCGGCGTCGGCGACGACCCCTGCCCAGACGAACCCTTCGATATCTTCACCGTGTACGTCAACGGGCGGGAAATCAAGACGTTCCAGGGGCACCAGACCAACCCCTGTGCACCCGGGACGGCCGAGATTTCCCGCACCTTCGAAATCGTCACCGAGGGCGACGACCCGCCCACATGGCTCCGAATCCCCAAGAACGTTGTCACCGAGGGCAAGAACAGCGTCCGCATCGTCGTGCACGACCACGTCCTGCCCGCGTACATGCCCTACCACTCCAAGGCCACCGACGGCTGGTACGTCTACCTGGCCAGCGCCGCCATTGAACTGGCAGCCCCTCCGTGGGTCACCAACCACGGCTGGTCCGCCGACTGGTACCCGGCGGCCGGCAACGCTCCCTGGCAGCCGACCCTGAAGAACAACATGAAGAACGAGCTTCGCAACCACTTCGGACAGGACCCGTGGCGCTGGGCCCACCTGGACGGCAAAGAGCCAGTCCTGATGAACCACTACGACCGCAAGCAGGACTTCCGCAAGAGTGCCCGCGAACTGCGCACCAACGTGAACGACCACTTCTCTGACTTGGGTTTCACTGGAAAGGGCTGGCTGCACGGCCACTCCATGGGTGGCCTGGTGTCCCGCTATTACGTCGAATCATTGGGGGGCAATTCCAAGATCGAAAAGCTCGCCCAGACGGGGAGCCCGAACCTGGGTTCCTGGGAAGCCCACGCGCTCACCTACGCTTACTGGCTCATGTACGAGGCCACCGACGAAGATTACACCGCCAAATGGTACTGGATCGCGCCCGGCTGGCCGTTTGACTGCTGCATCGAGGTGTGGCGCGGCTGGCGCGACTGGTGGCTCCCCTACATCGGCGCCTACGAGCACTGGGAAGGCCCCGGACGCGGCGGCGACCACCTGGCTGACTTCATGCTCAAGCCGCCGGGATCCAACCCGATCCTGGCGGCCATGAATGCCCGCTTCCCTGCCGGCGGCGTGGACTATTTCACCGTGCGGGGCGACTGGAGCGTTGCTGGCGGCGCCCTGAACTTCATCTGGGCCGGCGACGGAGCCGTCGGACTGGACTCGGCCAACATGAACGGCCGCATCCCCAGCCGCACCATCGACGAATGGCACGAAGCCATCCCCGAACGCGTGGAAACCGGACGCTGGTACGCCCGCTTCTACACCGGCCTCAACCTTGACAGCGGCCTTCCCGACGGCGCCGGCGGCAACAGTTTGTCCGCCCAGGCGAGCCCCGCCGAGCCGGGCCCCGAATCGCCCGAGAAAGCCATCACCCAGGCGCTCATCACCGTCCGGGCCGAGGATGTTTCTTCCGGCCCCTACCAGCATGTGGTTCCCGTGGGGGAGGCGGGTCGCGCCATCTTTACCGTGCAGGCGCGCCCCGGCGAAGGCCCCCTGGGCTTGTCCCTTCGTGCCCCCGACGGCAGCGTCTTCACACACCAAGCCGATGGCCGCAACGGCGTCACGTATGATGAATTGCAGACGGGCTTCCTGCGCTACCACTTGTTTGACGTGGACGACGCGCAGGTTGGCAACTGGCGCATCAACATCGACCCCGACGATGTCCCCCCGAACGGAGGCCTCCAACTGGTGGTCGGTGGCTATGGCAGTGGCTCGGGTACGATGCGAACCTACACGCCGCGCGACGACTACGCTCCCGGCGACAGCATCACCCTGCTGGCCGAACTGAGCAACGGCGGCCCCATCACCGGCGCCACCGTGCGCGCCACCCAACTGGCCGCGCAGGGCGGCACGAACGCCATCACGTTGCTTGACGACGGTGCCAGCGGCGACGGCGCCGCCGGCGACGGGGTCTACGGAGCCATCGTGAGCGCCCCCAGCGCGCCAACGACGCTGAGCTACTCCATCGTGGCCAGTGGGCCCGTCACCCGACAATCCAACCTGGATGTTGCGGTGTCCAGCCTCGTGGACCTGACGGTCTCCAACGTGGCAGGCGGGCCGGCCTCCGCCTGGGGCGGCGACGAGATCACCCTCACCGCCGTGCTGGGCTCCGCAGGTGCCCGCGCCGTCGATGGCGCGGTCCAAGTTGCCTTCTACGACGGCGACCCCGAAGCCGGCGGTCAATTGTTGGACACGGTCAGTGTCACGGAACGGATTCCCGTCGGCGGCAGCCGCACCGTGAGCCTCGTCACCGTGGCCCCCACCCACGCCCTCGATGTGCATGTCCTGGCCGACACCCTGGATCTGGACGCCGACCTGAGCAACAACCGTGCCAGCGCCACGGTGCCGTTCATCGCAACGCCGCGCACAGTCGCTACCGTCACCGGCCAGGCCGGTGAAAACGGCTGGCTTCTAGAGCCCGCGACGGTCACGCTGACGCCATCCGATGGCTCCCCGGCACCCTACTCGGCTACCCACTACCAAATTGACGGCGGCGCAGTCGAAACCTACGCTGGCCCCTTCGCCCTGAGCGAGCCGGGGGCCCACGAGTTGAGGTACTGGAGCGTCGATCAGGCAGGCAACACGGAGCCCGAGCGCACCATCGACGTGAAGGTCGACCTCTCGGGGCCCAGCGCCTCCTGGATCAACCCGCGCCCCGGCAACATCCATGTGGCGGACCAACGCATTTCCGGCCCCATGGGTCAGGCGGTGGTGGCTGGAATCGTCGAGGTGGCAATCCAGGCAACCGATGTCGGCTCCGGCGTCAGCGAGGTGATCCTGACCGTTGACGGCGAACCCCGGGCCGCCGCGTCCAAGGTTGGCGCTGCACGCTTCGAGGCCCTGTGGGATTCCAGCGGCACATCCGTCGGCGACCACATGCTGGGCTACATTGTGCGCGACGAGGCCGGCCGCCAAACCACGGGCCAGATACCGGTGTACGTGGCCGTCGGACGCTCCATCCAGGTGGAGAAAGAACCCGCCGATCTCGTCGCCCGACTGGACCCCCGGGAGGGAGCGTCATGAACCGCAAGCTCGCGAAGATCGCGACGACCTTGACCCTGGCACTGCTGACGACAGTACCTCTGGTCGGCTCACTTGGCACCGCGGACCCGGTCGGCGACCTCGCCGCCAGCCTTGGGCTGCCCCTGGTCAGCGCACAGGGCCCGGAGGAGATTCTTGTCCGGTCGGACCCCGACGGCGGCCGCACCATCACGTTGCTCGTCGAAGAGGCCCAAGGGGGAGCGTACACCTACGCCCCCAGCGTCGTGATGCCCTCGAACATTCCTCAACTGCGTGAAGGCGGCGGATACGCACAAACCTGGAGCCGGGCGGATGGCACCCCCATCTTCTCCCTCGGAATCTTCACCAAAACCGACGCGGCGGGCCTCGTTCGGGTCCCGCTGGCCCTTGTAGAGGGCGTCGCCGGCACGGGCTCGCTGCTGGCCGAATTGACGACCCTCATGGCCGATGCATTCCAGCAAGCGGACCACGCATTGCCTTACGCCCAGGAAATCATCCTGCCTGAACTGGCGAACTTCTTTGCCGCACCTCCGAGCCCGGGCGATGTGTCCACCTTCCGCGACCATCCCATGATCTATGTGTGGACCACCCACCGCGCATCCCCCGCCGGGGAAATCTGGAGCGGCACCTACCTGGAACGCACAGGAACCTACAGCACGGGCGTTTACGGCGTCGAGTACGCTCGCAAGGTGGCGGAAATGGGCACGGCCCTGCGCCGCGACAGCGACACCGTGCGCACTGCCGGCGTTTACCTGGAGCAGACACTGGAAGCCGACCATTCGACCCACGAGCAATCCAACACGTACACTGCTGGCGCCGTGGCGCCGGGCGGAGCCCGTGTGGCCCTGACAACTGTTCAGTTTACGGACGAACGGACGGGCGCCTACTACGTTCGGTATCCCGAATCCCAGACCACGGCAGCGTCCGTGGGCGTCGAGCGCGACCGCGAGTACATTCCCTTGGTGGGTGTGGCGACCGAGCAGTCCTACCACCCCAACCGCAACGGATGGGAGGTACTGCGGATCAGCAGCGTCGGCGCTTACGTGGATGGCGACTACATGCCCCTGGTGGGCACGCGGTACCACTCGGACCGAGCGGAAATCCCAACGACGGCGCTCAACCTGGCCCTGAACGGGTTGGGGTCACCCACGATCGGCAACTTCGAAGTGGATGTCGGGACCTTCGTCGACGGCTCCTACGTCCCGGTGGCCGGCGGCGTGCACAGGATCACCTTCCGCGAGGCCCACTACCAGTACCAATCGTACATCGGCGTGGGCGCCTACACGCCCGTCGGATTCGTACCAGTGGTGGTGGCCACCTATGACGGCACGCTCCCCATGCTCAACTGGGTGTTCGCCTATGACCAGGGGGTCGCCGGCGGCCACGAATGGATCACCGCAACCGGCACCCAGGTGTCGGGAGACTACGTCCCCATCGTTGGCGTCAAGGGAATCGGTTCAGCTCCCCTCGGGGAGCGCGACCAGCAACAGGAATTCCAGGTCGGCCTTTTCGCCGCCGACTACCAGCGGTTCATTCCCGTGGCATCGCTGGCGTTCGACGGCGAACGAACCCCCCTCGCACACAGCCTCGACGCCGCATCCGAAGGCGGACTGGGGGCCGACGCGGGCGACTTCGATGTCCGGTTCGGAACCCGCGCCACGGGCGACTACGTCGGCCTGGCAGGCCTCGCCTTCAGAAGCGACCAGACCGACGATGCCGAAACCTGGATCATCGCCGGCACCTACGTGAACAACGTGTTCACGCCGCTGGCGGGCCTGCACTACACCGGCGAGGAAAACTTCCTGGGAACCCTCAACTACATCGATGTGCCCGAAGACGACCAGCGATCCATGATCGAGGTGGGCGTGTTCGTCGGCGACGACTTTGTGTCCCTGCTGCGCGTGGACAACGACGAGAATTCCACGCGGGTGACGCCGGCGCCGTAGGGCCTTTCCTCCTTTTCCTTTTGCCCAAAATACGCTAGGCCAACCAGTGTTCGACGCCCTTTATGTTTCGTGGCGCCTTACTGTGCCGCATGCGAAGTCAATCATCTGCGTTCGCAGTTCTCATCATGATGTTATGCGTGCCGGCCACTGACGCTATTTGGGTCGGCACCCAAGTCAATGTTCCCGTCGGCCACGACCGCCACTACGCCGGGGGCAAGACGGACGAAGGAATGGGTTACTCCCTGCTTTTCTCCTGGACGTTCTCCATCAGGGTGCGACAAATCATCGTTGAGTGCGCTCCGCAATGCTCCGGTTGGTGGAATGATGCCATGACATCCCCACCCGCAGGGCTTGCTCAAAACCTGCTTTCCACGACCGACAATTTGGAGTTCTGCGGCAATTTCGGTGAAGCCACACGCGAGCGCATGAGGGCGGTTGCACTCGAAGCCGTAGGCCAGCTTGAACTTGGTGAGCCCACGGTGGAGTCCGATGAGTGTCCAGGCCTTGGCGCTGACGGCGCTGCCTTCTTCCGCTTTGATTTTCCTATAGAATCACCGGCCGTCGCGACTCCCACACTTGAGGAGAATTTTAACGGTGCCGAGCCACTTACAGCAGTAGTGTACGAAGTCGAGTGCGTCGAGACCTACCACGACAACTTCGGCATAGGTGACGACGATAATTTCTGGACCCACAAATCCACGGCTGAGGTTACCTTCAAATCCCTTGCCACGCAGGCAACAATCGAAGGCGCGGCTTTGGACATGGGATTGGACCCGGGTCAGCAGGGCCCGAGGGGCAAGTGCTTCACCGGAGGCCGGTCGATGCAAGGCCCGGCCACAGGTACTTTCCTCGGCGGAGTTCCTGCCTGCGGAAGTATGTCCTTCTCGTATAAATATCAAGACCTCATAGCCGACCTCGTGGGCTTGCAGACCGGAGTGCACCTACAGCTCGGCTTCCTTCTAGGAATTCCGTCCCTCGCATGCCCGTACCAGCCTCCGTTGGTTGGGGTCTCGATTTCAGGTGCCGGGAACTTTGGAGGCATCATCTAGATGATTCGAATCCGCGTCTCGCTCCTGCAAATGGCTGCCATTGCTTCGTTGCTCGCCAGCGGATGTGCCAGCCCACCAGTCATCGACGCGGGCGCAGACGAAAGGGTCCCGTGCGCGACGGACACCCGATTTCTGAGTGACGAGGGCTGGGTCCGCAACGAGCCGTCTGGCCCGGTGGTCGAGATCCCCTTTGCCACCAACCTGTACTTCTCCCAAACCCGCGCCGGCCCCGTCGAAGCCGATGGGCGCCTTGTTCTTGAAATGAATGAGCCCCTGGCCCCCAACTGGACCGACTTGCGCTTCCAGGTGGCGTTGCGGGCTGACACAACTTCGGCTAGCGCCGCCCTCGACGCTTCCGTGCGCCTCGAGGAACTCTGGTTGGATGCCCTCTTTCCGATCCTCGTGGGCGAATCTCCCGTGCTAGGCAATGCATCGATCGCGGCC
>JBFIJP010000153.1:0-9335 GCA_041600695.1 Thermoplasmatota archaeon
CGCCTACGCGCTGGTCGAGCAGGAAAACCCCCTCGTCCTGACGGGGCACGTCAACGTGGAACTGGATATTTTGCTGGACGGAAACCGCATCCTTTGGACCGACAGCGTCCACGAGCACGACGGATTCCATGTGCTGACGGTTTCTCCCGCGACGGCCGGGGCACTGGAGCTGGTTGCACGAACGGCGGCGGGAGAATGGCGCGCAGAGATTGAGGTCCGCCCGGGAGTCCAATCCGCTTGGGCGGCAACTTCCGAGACGGCCTTCCTGGTATCCGAGTATAACGAATACACGGTCGAAACGCGCCAGCCAGCCGACAACAACGGCACGCGCCGGGGGCCTCGCAATTCGGCGCCCCCATCGGAGGCGCCATGGAGCGCACTATTTGATGCTCGCGACTCGCAGGGACGGACGCTACTCAGCACCTGGCTGGATGGCAGGGGAGCCACCGCATGGGTCGATGGGCTCGGTGGTCCAGTCTTCACCTCGGCTTTCGTTTCTTCGTCTCCGGCGGAGCAGGACACCGTGGGTGGCGCCCTCATACCCGGGCCATTGGCCGAGGCGAATGTCAACATGTCAGGGTCCACGCGGACGCCCCGACCCTGCGATTCGTGGCTCGTCATGGACCCGGTGCCGGTCGCCGCCCAGGGCATCGTCATCCAGGAATGGACCGACCTCCGCATGACCGCCTGGGACTCGGGTCCCATTTCCGCGGAGTACGTCCTGGGCAACTCGGTGCTGGGCGTTGCCATCGACGCCGACGGGCAGCCCTCCGCGATCTGGGACTCGGCGCGGGCCCATGGCGGCGCGTACGGCCAGGTCACGCTGCGGGCCCCCGGCCCGGGATTGCATGACTTGACGGTCTGGGCCGGTGCCAGCGGACTGGAGTGCACGCTACCGGTAACAGTACTGGCTGGCCGTGAGCCCGCCGGCACAGCAACCGCCAACATCACGGTCTCGGGTTCCACGGCAGCGATCCTCTTCACACCCCTCGATTCCACGGGTTCGCCGATACCGCACTACGAATTCGACACCCGCGTGTTTCATATGCCCAACGGCCCCGGGCAGGACGTTCGCCTGGTCTGGATGGGAAAATTGCACGGCCACGACGGCCCAGCGGATTTCCGCTTGGAGAATCTGCTTCCCGGCAAGTACCTGATTGAGACGTCCCCCAGTCCGCAAGGGCCCGATGCGCCTCCGCTGGCCAGCGACGCCGGCGGTTTTGCCTGGGATTTTGAGATTGTTGCGGCGACAACCATGGAAAGCGAAGGCACCGAAGCGCCGGGAGCGGCCCTGGCCCTCCTCATCGCCGCACTGGCCGTCGGCGCGGCCGCACGTCGGCGCGTGTGAGGGCTTTCTCCTGCACCCGTTGACACCCGCGCATCGAACATATTCATATTGCCTAATCAACAGCGCACATCTGGGACGTCTCAATAAATAACCCTTAAGACGTCCAAGAACCAACATCATGTTGCGGGGAAGCGCAGGGGCCGAAACGTCGGTTCGGCGCGCCCGTCGTGGCCAAGGCCACGCATGCCACCAACCACCAACCAGCAACCAACCACCAACCCCGGGGCCCCTGTTTTGGCCCCGGGGACCCACCAGGGGGTTTGGCTGCCAAACCAACGCCCTCAAGTTTCACTCGTTGGTGGGCCCCTGTGGCTCCTGCTCTTGAGGCCGTAGACTTGGCGGTGGCGGCGTCCTTCGCGGTCGCCATTTTGGCAAGTGTCATGGCGTATCTCGGGATTCGTTCATTTCTGGCAACGGAGAACACACGCCTTTTGTTCGTCGTGATGGCGTTCGTTGTCTTCGCCCTCAAGTCCCTTTTTGTCGCCTATACCGTCAGCACCCATGAGGTGGCCCACGACGCCATTGAATTCGTTGGGGCCCTTTTTGACCTGATCATTGTCCTGCTGTTGTTCGTGCCCTTCTTCGTGCGTACGAGGTAGACATGGACGACGACGCCACCATGAAGGAGCGGGTCCTGCAGGTGATCCATTCCTTTCCAGGCATCCATCTCCGCGGGCTGGTGCGCCAGTTGGACACAACGACATCGCTGGCCCGGTACCACATCCAATCGCTGGTGGCCGAGGGCGCCATTCGGGCGACCGATGTGGGCGGGTTCACGCGCTATTTTCCCGCCGCGGAATTCCAGGAGTTGACGGCGCGCGAGCGCAAGGAACTGCATCTCCTTCGCCAGGAGCGGCCATTGGAGATTGTTTTGGCGCTGCTTGAGTTTGGTGCGATGCAGCATCGCGATCTCCTTGAGATCGTTGGCGGGAGCAAGGGCACGTTGACTTACCAGTTGGGCAAGTTGACGAAGGCAGGCTTGGTGCGTCGCGTGGCCACGGGCGTCGACCGCGGTTTTCACCTGGTGGATGCGGATCGGATGCGGGGGCTGTTGGCCCGTTACGAGCCCATTCCGGAGGTGTTGGGCCGCGTCCATGACACCTGGGATGACTTGTTTGGCGGCCACAAGCGGGGCTCCGAGTGACTGGTTTCGCGGCGTAGGATCCATACACCAGATGGCTAGGCTGCACAGGGCGCAGCTTGGCCGGGGCGCCGAGCAATGGCCTAGGCGGGCCG
Organism: Thermoplasmatota archaeon; assembly: GCA_041600695.1. Lineage (GTDB taxonomy): Archaea > Thermoplasmatota > E2 > JACPAO01 > JAHFTW01 > JBFJVP01. The sequence goes on from JBFIJP010000153.1 coordinate 2,585, forward strand.
AGAAGCCTCGCGCTGGAGGTGATTGGATGGGCTTCCAGAAAGGAGGTGCAGACCGCACCGGAGAGGAAGAGGGGAAGCGAAACTTGGTGAGAGGTTCCTCGGGCCTACGGGGCGAAGCAGTCGATGGCCCAGGCGGAGGCGTCCGAGTAGTGGCCGTCGGGGTTGCTGCCGCCGCGCTGGAGGCCCGTGCCGCTGACGCCACCGGTGATGTGGCCGGCGGCGCCTTCGGGTCCTGGAACACCCGGCGACGCCGAGATGGCGTCGTTCACCGGCGAGATCTAGGTGCTCCTCCGGCCTCGCCCCCGACCCAGGCGACAATTTCCTATTCTTCTTCGCTGCCAACAATCAGGCCCAGATCATGGAGCACCCGGCTGCTGGCCGCGGTACGGAAGTCCGGGTGATCGAACCGCTTCAGGGTGTTGCCTAGGACGCCAATGACGTTGAACACCTCATGGTCCGACGGCAGGCTGCGACCGATGATCTTGCGCCACATACCCTTGGCGACAGTGCGACGCCACTCCCGGCGCTCCACCGTGTCGGCCAGCGCGTCAAAGGCCCGATGTAGCGTCAGCAGCGTGTCGGGGCTCAGGACCCGCTCGGGACTGATGCGCGCCGTTTCCCGAATCCGGTAATGTTCGTAGCAGAGGAGGCTGACCGCGTGGGCCAGGTTGAGGCTGGAATAGTCCGCCGTGGGGACCGTGACCAGTTCGTCAAGGAGGTTCACCTCGTCGCTTGACAAGCCCGTGTCCTCGCGGCCGAACACGAGGGCCGCCTTGCCATCCCATCCCGACGAGGCAAGCCCCTCGGCCCAATCCCGCACATCGGTGGTCTTGCGGAGGAACCGGTTGGCAGCCAGCGTGGTGCGCGCCGTCGTCCCAATACCCATGCTCGTGCCCTCAAGGGCTTCCTGTAGGGATTCCACAACAACCGCGTTCTCCAGCAGGTGCCGCGCATGGACCGCCCGGTCCAGGGCCTCCTGCCCCTGCGGGTCGCATCGGGGCGACACGAAGCGCATCTCCGCGACACCAAAGTTGGCGGCGCCCCGTGCGGCGGCACCAACGTTGCCTGGGTGGCTGGTGCCAACGAGGATCACGACGGGGGGCTGCACGGAGCGCGCGACACCGGTGGGTTCCATAGCCGTTCCGGCACCGGGTTGCGCCCGTCGGCCACCGCCTCAAGAGTGGATCCCCAGCGCCTGCCCCCGCATGCCAACGCCTCCCAGGATCGAGCGGCCCTTGCGCCGCGCAGCCAACCGCCTGCGCGCGGCGCGCTGCCAGACGACCCCCTTAAGGCCGAGGCCGGCAGTCTACGTGGGTCCCCGATGGGGGCGGTGGCCACGATGAACCGACTGATGATGATCATTCTTGCCTTCACGCTACTGGCAGCACCCGTGAGTGCCGACCACGAACTGGGCTGCCTCGTTGGCCAAACCGGCGACGACGTGTACGTGTGTCACCGACACCAGGCGACAGACGACGACTACGAGTTGAGCCAATGCGACGAGTACGGCACCCACTGGGAGTCGCAGCGCGTGAGCTTGGCCGTCAACGACGGCAGCGGAACCGTCAACCTCTGGGGAACAGCTTGGGACACATCCTCGTGCACGAAGACCACATCTAACGAGTGTGACGTTGACTACGCCGGCGCCACGGTGCGTCAGGGAGGATACCCCGCTCCGACGGGCTACAGCATCGCCCGTGTGACGGTTGCAGAGCACGACTGCTTCGGCGGCAACGTCTGCCAAGTGGAGATCTGGTTCGACGAGCGCAACACCGGCTTCAGCGAGTCCTGGCGCCCCGTCAACAGGGCTTGCCCCAAGCTCTGACACGCCCCGCGACCGAGGTTCCCCAGTGGCACCCGGCGGACCCAACTGCGCTCCCAGTACGCCGAGCACGACTGCCAGGGTGGCAATGTCTGCCAGCGGACCATCTGGTTCGCCGACTCCAACACGGGCACCGACCACACCTGGGTCCCCTACCGCATGAACTGCCCGGACACGCTCTAGGCGCACCCCACGCGGCCTCATGCGGTTGCCGCCCCTCCCCCCACCGGCCGCCGCGAGAAGGCCAGCGCAGCGACGATGGCGCGGGCGCGGGCGCGGCAGTGGTGGCCGCCGTCGATCTTTATCAACTCCGCTGCCAATCGAGGGCTCCCCGCAGCTATGCTGTGGCCGGTGGTACGATGAAAAAGCTCCCTCTCCTCTGCCTGCTGGCTTTGGTCAGCGGCTCGCTGCCTGCCATGGCCGACCATCACGGCGATTGCTACCCGCCGCCGATTGCCGGCCCCGTGAACTCCCTGACTAGGGCATGTTACGGCCACTACGAGCAGGCACCCCGGTGCGGTACCTGGTACTCCACGGACGGCTACGACGAGGACCGCGTCATCGCGTACGTCCCCTACATCCGCGTCATTGCCTCCAGCGGCGACTCCAGCACCTGCGCAGAGCCCGAGCCGTGCACCACTTGGCAGACCCGCGCAACCGCCTACACGAGCCCGTTCTACGCGGGGGGCCCAGTCATCGGCGCCGTGCGCCTGCAATCCGCCCAGTACGACGCAGCGCTGGAAACCGAACCCCAAGCAAGCCCCTGTAGCCACGAACCCTCGTGCACTGCGGTTGTGGCGGCCGACAACGACGATGCGGGCCTGGACGATGAGGTACCGCTGCAACTGCCCGCGTGCCAGAGCCTCAGTGAGACGGACAAGCCTACGCCCGGCACCCCTGGGACGACACTACCCGAGGACCTCTGTGTCGGCGCTGGTGCAGTCATGGCCTGCTACGAACAGGAGACGCTCTATGACCCATACGGAAACTGCGATGGCAGGACCGACGAGCTCTGGCTGACCACTGGCAACCAGCCGATCCGGGCGCTGATCACGTTCACCTGCTACGAGTACGGCGACTTCTGGACAGGGCCCTGCTGGATTCGCAGCCGCACCGTCGAGGTGACCGGTGGCGGCGCGACGCTCGGCATCCAGCGCTCCTTCAGCGACAACTGCCGGAGCCCCGTCTTCAACCCGGGCAGCGGCTCCTGTTCCACGCGTGTTTGGTTCGAGGACTCACTCACGGGTTACAGCCACGAGCGCGAATTGCCCACGACGCCATCGGCCCAGTGCCTGGATCTTGCCTACGACTGATCCCCGGCCGCGCAACGGATACAGCGCGCCTACTCCACCTCGCCCCCCGCCTGGCCTTGATCCGGGTGAACGCCGGCGATGATCAAGCCCTGCTCGGCGAAACGGAGCGACCCAACGCCTCTTGGCCGTGGTCGCCATGCGGCGCCACGCAGCGCATTTGCTCAACGCCAAAGATGGCCGCACCCCAAGCGGCAGCACCGACGTAGCCTGGGCAGAGGGCGCCCACGAGCATGCGGAAATGGCGCTGCACGGGCCGCGCCACCCGCCACACCGGCATGCGGGGATGCGGGGCGCACGAGGTGGCACAGCACATGGCCAATCGAACCTGAAGCCGCGATCGTCCCCTCATCGATTCGATCCCGGCGGCATGCGGACACCCTCCAACCCCGCTGCAAACGGCTTAAGCGGAAGGCACACGTGGCCGGCTACGCCCCATGCAGCACCAGAGCCCCCCCGAGAACGTTGCCAAGACTGGCACCACGACCCTGGCCCTTGCCTGCAAGGACGGAGTCGTGGTTGCGACGGAAAAACGCGCCACCATGGGGCACCTGATCGGTCACACGGACACGCAGAAGCTGTACGCCATCGATCACCACATCGGGTTGACGACGGCCGGGCTCGTCGGCGACGCCCAGGCGATCGCACGATACCTGGCCGCGGAGGCGCAGTTGTACCGCTTCAAGCGGGACCAGCCGCTGCCCGTGAAGGGTGCCGCGACAATGCTGGGCAACATCCTGCACCGCTCCAAGATGATGCCCTTCTGGGTTCAACTCATTGTGTGTGGCCACGACCTGCGGGGAGGCCACGTCTACAGCGTCGACGCGGCGGGCGGTGCCATCCCGGACAAGTGGACCACGACCGGTAGCGGCAGTCCGTTTGTGTACGGTGTCATTGAGGACCGTTACGAGGAGGGCCTGGATGTCAAGTACGGCGTTGACCTCGCCGTGCGGGGACTCAACGCGGCGATGCGACGCGACGCTGCAAGCGGCAACGGCATGGACATCGCGGTGATCGATGGAGACGGCTTCCGCCGCCTGGACGATGACGCCATCATGAAGCGCCACAAGGCGCTCAAACTGCCTCCGAGTTTCGCGTAGCTCGGGCAAGGGCGGCGCTGGGTGCCATCCGGTGCCCACCGCGGGGCAGATTCGAGACGCCGGGTGGCTTTGCCGAGCGGCGCATGTGCTGGGCGCACGCCAGGCGGCCCGCCTACCCGCACAAGCCGGCCATGCACGGAATGTACCAGCGCCGCCGGTCTGGCCTTCCTGTGCGCCGGAGACCGCACCACCGGCGATGGCGACTGCCAGACGGAACCCTCGGGCTCCCGCTCCGAATTCTACTACGTTTATGTGCCCGCGGGGCCCGCATTTGCCTCTGCGTCGGACTACCACACGTGCCGCGAGGGGGCGTCCAGTTGCGAGTGGGACACCCTCGGTGTCGGCGCGTGGCACGGATCGTCCGGCAGCGGCGACTACTCGTTTGCCAGCGCCGCGCTCACCGAACACGGGTGCGACGGCGAGTCCTACTGCACAGCGAGAATCCGGCTCACCGATGAAAGCAGCGGCACCGACATCGACGACGGCAAGACCGAGGCGTGTCTGGACGCAATCTGAGGCCGCCACCCAGGGCCCGGCAGCGCCCATGACGGCGGCCGGGCGCTGGCGCACACCCGACCCAGCTACGGCGGCCGCCCGTCCTGAAACCTTCATCAACCCCGGCGCCCTCAATGGAATCGGCCTCAGGCCCCCTTTTCGCGCCGCACCCCGGCGCTTTCGTTCTTTGGAGAAGCATTTTCATGGCGTCCGTCGAAGACTTGGTCAAGCAGTTGCGCCGTCAGGTGGACGACATCCTCCCACCGTCAGTGGAGATCACGGAGATTGAGTTCGAGGCCCACCAGTTGGTCCTGTACACCCGCACGCCAGCCGCTTTCGCCAAGGACAACAACCTGATTCGCAACCTCGCCCGCGGTTTGCAGAAGCGCATCACCATCCGGCCGGACGCATCGGTGCTGGCGCAACAGGACGAGGCCGACGCCCGCATCCGGGGCATCGTGCCCGAAGAGGCTGCCATCAGCAACCTGTACTGGGACCCCAGCGTTGGCGAGGTGACGCTGGAGGTTGAGAAGCCCGGCATGGCCATCGGCCAGCAGGGCGCTACTCTGAACCGGATCCGCGCCGAAACGGGCTGGACGCCCAAGGTGATCCGGACGCCGCCCATCCCCAGCCGGACGGTGAAGGAGGTGCGCGAATATCTGCGCAGCGTCGGCGATGAACGCCGCAAGTTCTTGCGCACTGTCGGCCGCCGCATGCATCGCAGCCGCAGCCCGGGCGAGCCGTGGGTGCGCATGACGGCGCTGGGTGCCTGGCGCGAGGTGGGACGGTCGTGCGCGATGCTGCAAACCCAGGACTCCAAGATCCTGATCGACTGCGGCGTCAAGTTTGACGAGGGTGACCCGGCAACACCCATGTTCTGGCTGCCGGAGGTGCAGCCGTTCGAGAGCCTCGACGCCGTCGTGCTCACGCACGGTCATCTTGACCACTGCGGCCTGGTCCCATTGCTGTACAAGTACGGCTACGACGGGCCACTGTACATGACGACCCCCACCCGCGACCTCATGGCCCTGCTGACCATGGATTACATCAAGGTCGCCGAGGCGCAGGGCGTCAAGAAGCCGTACGACGCGGAGGACGTGCGCAAGGCCATCCGCCACACCATCACCCTCGACTGGGGCGAAACCACCGACATCGCCCCCGACTTGCGACTGACGTACCACAACGCCGGCCACATCATCGGCAGCAGCGTGGCACATTTCCATGTCGGCGACGGCCAGTACAACGTCGCGTTCTCCGGGGACATCAAGTACGAACGCAGTTGGCTCTTCAACCCCGCCAACAACAAATTCCCCCGCCTCGACGCACTGATCTGCGAGTCGACGTACGGCGGCCGCGAGGACTTCCAGCCCAGCCGCGAGCGCGCCAGCGAACAGAGCCGCGACATCCTCCAGCAGACCGCCAAGAAGGGCGGCAAGACGGTGTTCCCCGTCTTCGCCGTCGGCCGCAGCCAGGAGGTCATGCTGGTCATTGAGGAACTGATGCGAAAGGGAGAGATTCCCAAGCAGCCGGTGTACCTCGACGGCATGATCTGGGAGGCAACGGCCATCCACACCTGCTACCCGGAGTACCTCAACAACCAGCTCAAGCAGGCGATCTTCCAGCGCGGCGAGAACCCGCTGCTGTCCGACATTTTCGCCCGCGTTGACTCCTGGGCCATGCGGCAGAAGATCCTGGACGACCCGGACCCGTGCATTATCCTCGCCACAAGCGGCATGCTCACCGGCGGCCCCGTGATGGAGTACCTGAAGCACTGGGCGGACGACAAGCGCAACACGCTGTGCTTCGTGGGCTTCAACGCCGAGGGCACCCTGGGCCGCCGCTTGCAACGCGGCTGGCGCGAGGTGTCGTACCGCGAGGACGGCCAGCACAAATCCGTGCGCGTCGAGATGGACATCGAAACCATCGATGGGTTCAGCGGCCACTGCGACCGCCGGCAACTCATGAACTTCATCCAGAACATGGACCCGCGACCCAAGCTGGTTCTCACGGGCCACGGTGAGGCC